>CAUABN010000011.1:0-10287 GCA_958427275.1 uncultured Anaerotruncus sp. | reverse complement strand
CATGCTTGCGGCGGTATGTTTCCTTGATAAAAAATATTTCCCGCGCCAGTGCGCCGCCTTTTTCGGCGGCGCGTGGGCGTGCATCGCCGTGCTCATAGCGTTCCCCACGGCGGTGGATTTTCGCCCCGATGCGGCGGGAGACGGCGCTTTTCTCTGGCTTTGCCGCTTCATCTTTGCCGCCGACCGCCCGGTGAACGTCTTCCCGAGCCTTCATTGCTATGAGGCACTGTGCGTGCATCTTACAGCGTTTTCCTGTCCGAGCCTCAAAAAAATGACGGCATTTCGTGTTGCGAGCGCCGCCATGACCATCCTTATCTGCCTTTCCACCGTTTTTATAAAACAGCACTCGGCTCTCGATCTTGCAGCCGGATGTGCCGCCGCGCTTATTGCCGCACTGCCGGTGATGGTGCTCAACAGAAGGAGACCGAAGAATGATAATAAAACCGTTTAACGCCGTGCACATCGGGCTTTTCGTATTTGCGGCGGCTGTTATTATGCTGCTGTATTTCTGCCTTTCCCGCACGAAGGAGAAGACCCGCCGGTGGGTGATCGTGGCGATATGCATCGCAAACATAGTGGGCTTTTTAATTTACAAAGCCGCGCTATCGCACGATGCGGATTTCCTCCGCATAAGCGGCATCGTGCGCTTTAACTGGTGGAACGAATTGCCCCTCCAGCTATGCAACATAAATATGTTCCTCATCCCGATAGGACTTCTCACCGGGCGCCGCTCGATAACGGGATTCTCGTTTTTTGTCGCTCCGCTCGGAGCGGTCATGGCGCTCGTGTTTCCGGAGTCGGCGTTTTGCGGGTACTCGCTTTTTCTGCCCCGCATGCTCGGATTTTACGGAACGCATATCGTCATATTCATCTGCGGCATAAGCCTTGCCACGCTCGGAATTTACCGCCCGCGCCTTGGGGACTTCCCCGGAATATACCTTACGCTTTGCTGTCTTGCCGGCGGCGCGCATGCGGTGAATCTCATCCTGCGCCGCACGGTGTGTCCGTTTGCGAATTATTTCTACACATACCCTGCGGATATCAGCATCCTGCAGCTTTTCTGGCACTGGATACCCTGCCCGCTGCTTTATCTGATACCGGGGCTTCTTATACTCGGCGTGTATATGCTGACGTTGTGGGGAACGTTCGCGCTTTGCGAGAAGGCGGGGGCGTCCTTAGGTAAACATCACAAAAAATAAAAGAAGCTGCGCATGGGCAATACATTCATTGAATTTTTCCGCAACCGTGTGAGCCGCGAGGAAAAGCGGGCGTTCCTTACAGCGATTCGCTTTATAACTTCTATGACCCGCAAAACATAGTGGCGTCGGGGCGGTGGTTCCTTTCCTTCGCCTGCGCGCCGAGCAGCTTTTTCGATCTGCCGTGGGTGACGGGACTTTTCTCGCTCGTTTACATATCGCTTACTGCCGCGGTGGTCGTGCGTCTGCTCGGAATAAAGGATCCTGTCGCCGTGGTGCTCGGCGGCGCGCTCATCGCGTCATACCCCGGAATGACCGAGACTTTCTTTTACGGCTTTACCGCGGACGGATATTTCCTTGCCATGCTGCTTTCGGCGCTCGCAGTGCTGTTCTCGGCGTTCGAATGCAAAAAACCGTGGCAGTGGGCTGTCTCGGCGGTGCTTTTGTGCCTGACGTGCGGGATATATCAGGCATATGTTTCGTTCGCACTGGTCCTGACCGTTGTATACTTCATCGGCGAAATGCTTGAGGGCCGCCGCACGAACGGCGAGGCGTGGCTCTATATCGGCAGACAGGCGGCGATATACGCCGTCGGAATGATATTTACTACGTCGTATGGCGCATCTGCCTTACGGCTGAGGACGCAAAGGCGGTCACGTATCTCGGTATAGATGCGGCGGCGCTTTACGCCCGCTGGCTGCGCCCGTGGATGGGAAACATATTTGCCGTGGTGCTGGCGCTTATCATACTAAACAACGGCGTTCTTGCCAATATAAGCTACTTTTATATGCACAGCAGCTATGAAAGATCCTACGCAACGGCGCTTGAAATGACGACGCGTATGCACATGATAGCCGACGACGACGAGATAGAACGCATCGCCATAGTGGGCGCCGGGGATAAGTCGGACGCAGTGATCCTCGGATATGACGAGCCAAGCTCGCACGCGCACATTCTCACGGGCAGACTGAGGTCCGATCTTATGTATGACCGCGAACATATCTATCATTTCCTTGAGGGCGTCCTCGGAGTGGATTTCAGATTCGCCTCGAACGAAGAATGCGCGGAGCTGGCGGAGCAGCCCGACGTTGCCGATATGGGCGTGTGGCCCGCCAAGGACTCGATGCGCCTGCGCAACGGAGTGCTGATAATAAAAATAGGACAGTACTGACCCCGACGGTCAACGTGGCTGTTTGATGGGCTGTTTGAAATATACCGGTACTGATATTTCGGCACATTTATTTAAGATAAGCTATTGACCGGAGCGCGCCGATGTAGATGTATTATAATAAAATAAAATATATCGAGGAGTTCATAGCGCTATGAACAAAATCGTTGATACGCTTAACGGTCTGCCTCTGATCCTCAAGATCATCCTCTGCCTCCCCGCACTCGACATCGTATGGGGCGTCGCAAGGATCTGCAAGGGAGTTGCCGATAAGAATCTGCTTTACACCATACTCGGTATTCTTACCGTTGTGCCGGGCGCCGCATTTATCCGGGTCATCGGTCATCGACCTGATACTTGTTATCGTCCGCGGTAAAGCACTGTTTATGTAAGCCGCACACCCAATACAAATCATGGGCTGTTAAAAACTCGATGTTTTTAACAGCCCATAAAAAATGCCGGTCGTGATACCGGCATTTTTGATGCAATCCCGGTCGTTTTTGCCTCACCGGACTTTTGTTTTTCGGTTTTCCATCGGAAAACGGCGGCGGTCAGCGCAGCTTCTTTTCAAGGAAAAAGTCAAGAGCCTTGACGATGTGGGAATCCCAGAATGCCCAGTTGTGACCGCCGGGGGCATCCGAAAAACGGAAATCAAACCCCGCGCCGTCTATTTTGCGGCAAAAGTCAATATTTGCGGCATAAAGTTCGTCCTCGGTCCCGCAGGCGGCATAAAGGCGCGGCCGCAGTGCGGCAGGAACCTCGCGGTAACGGTCGATAAGATAAAACAGATCGCCTGACGTACCGCGAACGCTGTTTGCATAGTCCTCGCCCCATATAGCTACCGCAATGTCGTGCCATTTGCAGTTATCAAGCCTTGAGAGAATGTCAAGGCATCCCGAAAGCGACACGGCGGCGGAGTACACCTCCGGCTTTGTGAGCGCGATCCTGAAGGCTCCGTACCCACCCATCGACAGCCCGGCGACAAAGGTGCGCTCGCGGCGGCGGCTGAGACGGAACACCCGGCGGGTGTAGTCCACCAGCTCCTCCGAAACGTAGGAATAATGCTTTTTGCCGTACTTCATGTCGGTATAAAAGCCGTTTTCACCATCGGGCATGACTATTGCCATGCGCCGCTCGGCGGCGTAGCGTTCGATATTGGTCTTGCGGCACCACAGAGTGTGATCGCCATGCATACCGTGAAGCAGATAGACCGTCGGGATATCCTCCTCGGCGCATCCCTCGGGAAGAATTATGTTGAGGGATGTCTCCTCAAGCAGTACCTTTGAACGGAAATTTACCTTTATAAGCGCCATTTTTTTGACCTTCTTTTGTGTTTTAAGCGGCTCACCCGCAGTTTCTTATTCCCTGCCTCCCTTGGCGGTCAGAGCGATTATCAGCGATATATCGTCCGGCTGATTTTTTGCCTCATGCGCGGTACGGCAGCGCTTGATGGCTCCGCATCTGACGCAGCGGTGAGTTATGATATATCCTCTCCGCGCGTCCGGTACCGCCGAGATCGGCTCCATCTGCCCGCCGCAGGAGCAGGCGCGGTCGCCGGGGTTTTCGTCCACATGGAGCGACCAGAGGCAGAACGGACAGTGATTGCGCGAGGTGTAGCCGAGCGGCTCGACCTGCCTGCCGCAATGCGCGCACACAAAGCCGGAATCGTTTTTTGAAAATCTTTTTGTCTCCATAGCCGCCCTCCCAAACTTTTTTGCAAAAAAACCCGTTTTTTTGCGTTCGGGACTTTATTCCCGACACTTTTTATTGTATAATATAATGGATAGATTATATTATACTATTTTTTTTGACGATAATCAATAGCCGCGCCCCAAAAAGCGCGTGCAATAATTACGAGGAGGACGCCGGAAATGGCGATCAAGCAGAGATATACCGTTACCGTAGCCGGATATGAAATGAATGTACGCTCGGACAACACACCCGCCGAGGTGGAAGAGATAGTCGGCGCGCTTGACCGCGGCATACGCGACGTTTGCGCGCGCAACCGCAATCTTCCGCGCAACGAGGCGATAATACTTTGCGCGCTCGATGCGTATTCCGAAAAGCGCAAGGCGGCGCACGCATTGCGCGAGGCGGAGGCAAGGCTTGCCCATATCGAGCGGGAAAACGACCTCCTGCGCGCCTACATCGAACGCCACACGCCCGCCGCAGGCGGCGCCGATGGGCAGAACGGCGCGGAGGGCGACGGCGAATGAGCGACCACAGTAGCCGCAGAAGCGCTCTTCCCGAGTTGCTCGCGCCCGCCGGTTCGCCCGAGGCGCTGCGCGCCGCGGTGGACGCGGGAGCCGATGCGGTCTATTTCGGCGCCGTAGGCTTCAATGCGCGCGCCGGCGCGCGCAATTTTACCGACAGCGAGCTTGCCCGTGCCGTTGACCTTTGCCACGGGCGCGGAGTGCGGGTCTATCTGACTCTCAACACGTTGGTTTACGACCGGGAGATGAAGGACTATCTCGCCGTCGCCGGACGTGCGTACCGCGCGGGGGTGGACGCTTTGATAGTCGCCGATATCGGCGGCGCCGCGGCGCTGCGCCGCACATTTCCGGACTTGCCGCTGCACGCGTCAACGCAGATGTCCGGGCATTCCGTGGGAGCGGCGCGCGAGCTTGCCGGGCGCGGCTTTTCGCGCATGGTGCTGGCGCGCGAGCTGAGCCTTGCGGATATCTCCGCATACACCGCCTCCGCCCCGATAGAGTCGGAGGTGTTCATACACGGCGCGCTTTGCGTCTGTCACTCGGGGCAGTGCCTGTTCTCCTCGCTCGTCGGGGGCAGATCGGGCAACCGCGGCGAGTGCGCGCAGCCCTGCCGCCTGCCCTACAACGGCTCAAAATACCCACTCTCGCTGAAGGACAACTGCCTTGCCGGGCACATTCCCGAGCTTATCGACGCGGGCGTCAGCTCGCTGAAGATCGAAGGCAGAATGAAAGGTCCGGAGTATGTCGGCGCGGTGACGGCGGTCTACCGCCGTCTGCTTGACGAGCGCCGCGCGGCTACGGCTGAAGAAACAGACTATCTTGCGGGCATTTTCTCGCGCTCGGGCTTTACCGACGCGTATTTTTGCGGCAGGACGGGTCACGATATGCTGGGCACGCGCACAGAGGCGGACAAAAAGCGCACGGCGGCGGCTCCCGCCGGTCCGGCGCGTCCGGAACGCACGCTGCCGCCGGTGACGGTCCCCGAAAGACAGCACGGCGAGGCGGAATATTCCCCAAAAAAGCCGCAGGGCAAGCCCGTGCGTCGCCGCACGGCATATATGCACAGAGCGGATCAGCTCACCGCCGCCGCGCGGAAATACTTTGATCTTTGCTTTTTGCCGCTCGGCGTGATCGCGGATGGCAAGCCGATCCGCCGCACGGACGGTTGCTTTATCGGCGCGGCACTGCCGCCGGTGATATTCGATTCCGAGCTTCCGGAGGTGCGCCGTATGCTTGCCGCCGCACGCGAGTGCGGCATATGCGATCTGCTTGTGGGAAACGTGGGGCATCTTGCGCTGGCGCGCGAATTCGGAATGCGTGCGCACGGCGATTTCAGACTCAACATATGCAACCGCGAAAGCGCCGCGGCGTATGAGGAAATGGGCTTTGAGGACATGATACTTTCGCCCGAGCTGACTCTGCCGCGCATGCGTGATATCGGCGGGCGGACGCTTGGCATAGTGTACGGGCGCGTGCCGCTGATGATAACGGAAAAATGCGCCGGAAAGGAATGCGGCGGATGTCGCGCCTGTCGCGAGGGCGGGAACTTTCTTACCGACCGCCGCGGTGTGCGCTTTCCCATACTGCGCGAGTGGCAGCACCGCTCGCTTATCGTAAACAGCCTGCCAACGTCGATGTCGGATAAGCAGAAAACGCTTGACGAATACGGCGTGCGCGCATGGCACTTCATTTTCACCGCAGAATCACCGCGCGAGACGGACGCCGCACTGCGCGCCTTTACATCCGGCGCACCGATCGGCTCGTGCCGCCGCATTGCGGTAAAATAACGGAGGACAAATATGGATCCGAAATTCAAAAGCTTTACCGACGGGCTGGCAATATTCCTTGCCATACTTATTGCGATATACCTTATGGTGGGCTTTATCAAGATGGACAACGGCAAAAGCGAACCGATGAAGGCGGCGGAAAAGGTGGAAAAGCTACTGGGCACCGCCTCCTACCGCGTGTATCTCAACATCATGCTCATGCTTGTATTCTCGGCGGCGGTAGGAATAATACTGCGCCGACTGCCATGGCTCGGCATACCCGCCGCGGCGCTGCCGCTGTTTTATGAGCTGTTCCTTTTGAGCGAAAAGCTGCTGACAAAATATCCGACCGGGGTCATCCTGTTTACCGCCGCACACGCGGCGGGTGCGATCGCTTACGCAGCCCTTTGCGACCGGCGCGGGATGACGGTGTGTTCAACGGCGTTCGGCGGAGCCGCAGCCGCGCTTATGGGCGGCGGCGCAGCCGCGTATGTTGCGGTGCTTTCACAACACGTTGCGGCATTTGCGGACACGCTTGCCGCGCTACGCACACGGGGAGTAATCGTCCCGGATGCGGTAAAGCCGATCCGCGGCGCGGTGGGAAGGATCTACTCGGTCTGCTTCGCCGAGGGCGCGCAGGCGGCGCGCTCGCTTTCATCCGAGTACCTTGAATCGCTCGGCAAGTCGGGAGCGCGCGCGGCGTTCCTCGGCTCGGTGGAGGGAGACGAAATGCGCACGTATATCGGCATTGCGGTCCTGTTTTTCGGCGCGGCAGTGCTTGGATTCGTGCTCGCGGCGCGGCACTTCGGCACGTTTGCCGGGATCGTAGCCTGCATTCCGGGCGCTGTTACGGCTGTAATGCTGGCAAATGAACGGCTGAGCACGGGCGGAATCATACTGCTTGCCGCCTCGGTGCTTGCGGCGGCATGCTTTGCCGCTCCGACGACTGCGGAAACCACGGAGAACACCCGCACCGGAGCAGATGAACAAACGGACGCGGAAGGGACAGCACAATGATATGTGGCTTGCGCCGTATAAATGATATATCGCTTGCGCGATGTTATATATTCCGCTTCGCGGGTGAGAGGTAGATTTCCGCAAGCGGAAATCCATTATTATCATTGTCCGTAAAAACTAAAAAACAGAGAGCAGATGTGAGTCTGCTCTCTGTTCGCCGGAAAGTTACTTCGTGTTCTGAAGAAACTTAAGACGTGTAGTAGATAAGAGTTTGTACTGACTTCACGGTCGGGGTATGAAGATACGAATCCGCACAAACGTCACCCGAGCTTAAAGAGCTCGGAGAGGAGGTTGTTGCCGAAGAATATGCCGTCACGGGTGAGTGTAACGGAATCGCCGCTGACGGTAAGATAGCCCGCGTCGGAAAATTCGTCAAGCTTTTTGCCGAAAAGAGACATAAGATCGCCCCCAAGACGCTCGGAGAACGGACCGAGCCGCGTGCCGCCCTTCTGCATAGCGTAGATCAGGGCATCTGCAACGCGGTATTCGGGGTGCAGAACGCGCCCTCGCGAGCAAATGCAGATGTCGTCGGAAATATCGGGCACCGAGTGCGAGTTGTGATAAAAATAATTTTCGATGTTTCCGCCCGCACCGTGACCGAGAGCTATGCAGCTGCCGCCGCTGTGGCGGATCTCCATGTAGTCATAGCGGTCGCGCCCGTCCTTGACCAGCTTGGTAAGCTCAAGCATCTTGTAACCGTGCGAAGCCAGACCGTCAAAAATCCCGTCAAAAAGCTCCCTCTCGCGCCCGAGGTCCCGCATTTTTACCTTTGCTTCATCATCCAGCCGCCGGTAGAGCGGCGTTTTTTCGTGAAGCATGAGCGAATAAAAGGAGATGCCGGCAACATCGAGAGCCGCAATAGTGTCAAGATCGTGCATGAGCTGTGCGTCAGTCTGACCGGGGTAGTTGTAAATTATGTCCACACTTGTGTTGCGGATGCCCGCGCTTATCGCCGCCGCAACGCGCGACGCGGCAAATTCGCCGCTCCCGCACCTGCCGAGCAGACGCCTTGCATCGTCGTCAAAGGTCCGGATGCCGACCGACAGTCGGTTGACCCCGCCCTCCCTGAGCACCGATATCATTTCGTCCGAAAGCCCGGTAGCCGACGTTTCAACACTGATCTCGGCTCCGGGCGCAATGGAAAATGCACTGTGCAGCCCGTCGAGCACCTCGCGCATCTGCGCGGGAGAAAGAGACGTAGGCGTGCCGCCGCCGAAATTTACGGCGTCGATCGGAGCCGCCATGTACGGATAGTCCTGCACCTTGCGCATTTCGTCAAGCAGATATCGGTGATACTGCCACCGGTCAAGCTCGTCGGGGCGGTGGAACGGACAGAAGGTGCACACCTTGTTGCAAAACGGAACGTGAAGATATATCACCCGGCGGCTCGCGGCGCCTGCGGCAAGCACGGCGGGGAGGTAATCCTCCCCGCCCGTGTCTGCGGCATACCGCTTTTTCAGATCGCGCGATGCGTCGTGATGACTTTTATACTGCTCGGTAAACATCAGTTTGCCTTTTTGAAGGAAAACGTCGCGTCCGGATAAAGGATTTCAGCCAGCTTCTGATATGCCTCGGCAAAGCGGCTGTTGGGCTTGTTGTGGAAGAGCGTTTTTTCGAGGTAGAATACCTTGCCGTTCTTGACGGCGCTAAGCGACTGCCACACGGGGTTGCTGCCGTAGGTCTTCTCGACCTGCGCCTTTGCCTCATCGGCGCCGGCGTGGCACTGAACAATGATGATGTCGGGATCTGCCGCAAAGACAGTTTCAAGGTTGATGGTCAGACGCTCGGCGCCTTCGGGATTCTGCCAGTCGTCAACGATATTTTTTGCCTTCATAGCCGTTACCATTCCGCCCACAACGGTGGAGGAGGTGTTTGCATCCAGCTTGCCGGCGTTGGCAAACATGCAGAACACGCGGGGCGCGCCCTCGTCGGGTATCTCGGAGAGAACGTCAACAACATCGTCAAGAGCCTTCATTGCAACGCTGTCCCAAAGTTCGGGATGTCCGGAAATATTGCAGAATACCTTGAACCACTTGAGGTAGTCGGAAAAGTCGTCGTATTTAACGGCAATAACTGGAATATTTGCCGCCTTTGCGGGATTTTCAATGGTGGAATAGCCGCTCATAGCGGTGGAGCAGATGATAAGATCGGGCTGAAGAGCGACGATCTTTTCGGTATCCCACTTTTTGCCCGAGGATGTGGTGGCAACAACGGTCATGCCGGCATCGGCGGTAATGTCTCTGCCGATGTATTCATTGTAAAGGGTCTGCGAGCTGTTGCCGCCGATGCAGCCGACTACCGATCCGCCCGCCTCATACCAGAGAGTGGTGAAGCTGGCGTAAAGGTTGACTACCTTGCCGGGGTTCTTTTTGATCGTAACGTTCGAGCCGTCGGTCGAGGTGGCATCCTTGAAGGTCACGGCGTCGTCGCTGACGGTAACTTCGTCAGCAGCTTTGAGGAATTCGGCTTTGAGAGCCGCCTTTAGAGCATCGGTTTTGCTGTCGTCGCCGGAGGCGGCAGTGGTGGCGTCGTCCCCGCCTGCGGCGGTGGTTCCGCCCGCGGCTGTGGTATCGGGTGAATCGGGTCCATTTACCGCGCAGGCGGTAAGCGTACCTGCCATAAGGCAGAGGCAAATAAGCAGAGCAAATATTTTTTTCATTTGTTTTTTCCTCCATATCCTCCGCAGTCTGTGCTGCGGAGTTTTTATTTTATGTCAAAGGTTGTCCTTTGCGGAATAAAGTACGGACACCCATGTATCGGGTCGCGGTAAACGGCGGCTTCTATCTCAAAAATATCACGCAGATTTTTCTCCGTGACCATTTCCTCCGGAGTGCCGGAGGTAAAAAGCACGCCGCCGCGTATCGCCGCAAGACAGTCCGAATATCTGGCGGCAAGGTTTATGTCATGCAGGACCATTACGATGGTGA
>CAUABN010000010.1:0-10515 GCA_958427275.1 uncultured Anaerotruncus sp. | reverse complement strand
GTCTGTTTTTTTGTTTGAAATGTGAAGTTTGCCGCACCACTTGACAAAGCGCCCGCCGCGTGGTATCATTAGATTGAAAATTTTTTTGCGAAAAGGCAGGGCTTTATAATGATCCGTCATATCGTTATGTGGAAATTCGCCGACAACGCTCTCGGCAAAACCAAAGAAGAAAATATGGCTCACATCCGTTCCTCGCTCATGGCGCTTCTCGGCGTCGTTCCGGGGCTCACCCGCATGGAGATCGGCTGTGACATTTCACACACCGACATGTCCTACGACATGGTGCTTATAACGGAATTCGAAAGCGCAGAGGCACTTGAGGGCTACCGCGTATTCCCGGCTCACAAGGAAGTCCAGGCATATGTCAAGCAGGTACGCACCGCACGCGTGACCGTTGACTGCGAGATATAAGGCGGTCGGAATGGATTTCAAGGTCGAAATACTCAAGCACCCCACCGACGCCGACTGGCTCTGGTGCAAGACCTGCACGCTCAACACGGTCGGAAAATCCTCCGCAAAGCTGCCGACCGACGAGTGGAAGCGCCGTCTTCTTGCCGCCGAGCACAGCCCGCTGCGCGAGCTTTGGTTCGGCATCAAAATGGAGATCCCCTACTGGGTCTCGGTCCACTTTGTGCGCCACCACATAGGCGTGAATCACTATGTGCAGTCACAGCGCAACGATCGCCAGGACAGATACGACCGCAACTCGGCTCCGCAGGACGCCCTCGTATCTCACATCATGTCGATAAACGCGCAGGAGCTGGTATTTATGTCGCACCGCCGGCTCTGCAATCAGGCGTCGCCCGAAACACGCGCCGTCATGCAGGAGATCGTGCGCCAGGTGAACGAGCTGAACCCCGAATTTGCGGAATTTCTCGTTCCCATGTGCGTTTACCGCAACGGCAAATGCACCGAATTCACCCCGTGCTATCTGAACCGGGAAAACAAGGAAAACGGCTGAGGACAAGCCGTATTATACAGAACGCATACAGCCGCGCGTTGCGCGGCTGTATGCGTTCTTATATGATATGCGCCGGATCACGCGAAGATCAGCCTTGCGACTATGCCCGCCACGACGCCCGCCGCCCACAGAAAGGCGGTAAAGGCTGCATTGCGGCGGCGGTCGCCGCTCATGCGCCAGAGCACTATAAGTCCCACGCCGCCGTTGGCGCACAGTCCCGCCAGCATAGGCGCGATGTCTATGATGCCGTCGGTGTACAGCTTAGTCATAAGCACCGAGACCGAGCAGTTGGGTATCAGTCCGAACAGCGCGGCGAGCGCCTCGCCGAGCACGGGAACGTTTATCGGCAAAGCCGAAAGCTCCTCCTCCCCGACAAAGCAGAAAAGCACACCGAGAGCCGCCGATGCGGCGAGTATTATAAGTCCGATCTTTACCGTGTGCCGCAGTGCAGGCAGGAATATGCCTCCGTGCTCATCCTCGTCGCAATCACAGCCGTCGCGCGCGCAGACGGCTCCGACGTTGACCTCGGCGGGCTTTCTGCGGCAAAGGCGAAGCGCGATATCAAGCCCCCAGCCTATCACGACGGCGGCGACGAATTTATAAAGCAGTATCTTCCATATCACCGACGAAGCGCCCTCGGATATGAGCACGGGCAGCATTTCGTCAGACGTTGCGATAAACACCGCCGCAAGCGTGCCTGCGCTGACCGCTCCCGCGGCATAAAGGCTCGCCGCGCCGCCGGCAAAGCCGCACTGCGGGATTATTCCGATAAGAGCTCCGAGAAGCGGTCCCGCTCCCCGCGCCTTTTTTATCCATGCGTATGTGCGCTCGCCCGCGTAATGCTCGATCGCCTCCATCGCAAGATATGTCAGAAAAAGTATCGGCAACAGCTTGGCGGTGTCGACAAGCGCCTCAAGCAGTGCGCCGGGTATCTCACTCAATTTGAATTACCTCTTTTTGTTTTTACTTATCTCAGAATATCTGCCCCGTGCCGGTAAAGAAATCACGCACGCGGTCAACTCCGTTCTGTATCTCGCTGAGCGTGGCAATGGCACGGTCCAGCTTTGCGCGGCGCGGCTCAAGCTCGCCACGGTTCTTCATTTCTATCAGCTCGTGGTAGCGTCCGACCGCGGTGTCTATCTGATCCTCCCACGACACGTAAAGGTCGTGCATCGCGGCATCGCCCAGACGCGCCGCCAGCCCCGGCTCGGTGCATATACGCAAAAGCGCTGCCGCCATAGAATCGGCGTCCTCGCCTATGAGAAGCCCGTTTTTGCCGTCGCTGACGCCATCGGCGGAGCTTGACCCCGCCACAAGCACGCTTGCCGTGCCGCACGCCGCCGCCTCCTTGACCACTATCGGGTTGTTGTCAAAGACCGACGGGAGCAGGAACATATCGCTTTGCGAATATATGGCGCGCAGCCTTTCGCGGTCGCGCACCGCGCCGGTGAATATGCAGTCGGCGGCAAGACCGGAATCGGCTGCGTATTTTTTTATGTCGTCAAAGTCGGAACCGTCGCCCACAAAAAGCATCGTAAAGGCATGTCCCGCGGACTTTATCTTTTTAAGACCGTCAATGATTATCCTCTGCCCCTTGTACCACATCATGCGCCCGACAAAAAGGAAGACCGGGCGGTCGGCGGGAATGCCGTAGTCACGGCGCACCGCGGCAGTCTCCTCCTCCGGAGCCGCGCCCTGCGGATATTCCACTCCGTTAGGCATTATGTGTATCTCGCCCGCAAAACCGAGACCTTTCAGGTTCTCGCCCGCGCCCTCGTTGACCGCCCATACCTCATCGGCGGCGGCGATATTCTCGACCACTGCGCGTATGGCGGCGTCGGAGATAGAGCCTATCTTCAGCGCGCGCTTGATATCGATATCGAATTTGGTATGGTAGGTAAGGATTATCGGCGCGCCGGTAAGGTTGCGCAGCTCACGCGCCATGAACAGCGACGCCATTGGGCAATGCGAATGCAGGATGTCCGGCGCAAAATCCGACATACGGCGCATGGCAACGGCATCAAAGGGATTGCCTGTGCGGTAACCGACCATGCGCACCGTGTTTATACTCGGATAGCGCAATACGGCAAAGGGGTATTCATCCTTTACGCCCGGGTATTTCGGCGTCGCTACGAGAACGTCGCCGTATTTTTTCTGTATCACCGTGGCATAATTCACCACGGTATTCACCACGCCGTCGATAAGCGGCGGGAAGGAATCGTTGAAAAGGCAGACCTTCATTTTATCACAATGCCTCCTTCCGGCTGGCCGGGACGATCATCCCACCATGTCGGTATCATCTTTTTTTCTGTATGCAATATATTCGTAGCTTCCGTTCGAATTCACCGTATCGGTCATAAATCCGTGTATGCGGTCGCGCAGCTCGTCGCGCGTGGCGCACCCGACGGCGGCGACAGGTAACGGTAAAGCCGACCGCCGGTACGTCAAGCCTTTTCGGGTACATGAACGAACCGGAGGGATAATCGCGTATGAAATTGCAGTAGGACCATATGTGCGCCTCGGGATAAATGGTCACGGCGTGACCGGAGCGTATGCTATCCTCAAGCGCACCGTAAAAAATTGCGGCAGCCGCCAACGGCTGCGGCACTGCGCCTCCGCGCGGCAAAATCGTTGTTTTTTTTCGTCGGTGAATTCGACAGTCCTGACAGACGGGGCGGATTTCTTTTCTTTTGTGAAAAGAGCCATGAAAAAGACCTTTCTTGTACTGTGATGTGATCGGCAAATACGTGTAAACGGTAAACGTATTGCGATATGATATATTTGCTGGCGCCGTATGATATATTTTGCTTTGCAAAATATTTATTTTGTCGCCGCTGCGTCGCGGAGCATGCCCTCCATCCGGTCCATGCACACATCGCGGTCGAACTGCGCCGAGTAGCCCTCGTAGGCGCGGCGGCAGCGCTCCATCGCCTCCGGGTCGTCAAGCCAGTAATCTATACGAGAGGCAAGCTCCTCGGGAGAATCGTATCTGAACAGATTCTTCTCGCCAAGCGCAAAATAGCGCGTTGCCGAGCGCGGCGAGTCGGCGATGACGGGCACAAGACCGCACTTTATAGCCTCAAGGCAGGCTATCGCCTCGATCTCTATCTCGGCAGGGTGAACGTAAAGATCGGCATAATTCAGCACGCGGAGCATCTCCGGACGCGAGAAAAAGCCGAAAAGCGGCTGATCGTCCGCCGGAAGCACCTCGCGCGCATATTCGTGCAGCTTTTCGTCAAGCGGGCCGCACCCCGCAAACACGAGCTTTATCCGCCCGGGATCGCGAGTGAGCGCGACGGCGTCTATCAGCACCTTGTGGCACTTCTCGCGCGAATAGCGCCCGGTGAAAAGAACGACCTTTTTATCGGCGAATTCCGCGGGCTTTGGCTCCGGCCGATGTACGAATTCCTTGCCGACGCCGTTTGAAATAACATAATGGTTGGTAGTATGCCCGCATTCGCGCTCAAACACATCGCAGATGAACTGCGTGGGATAATGCACCGCCGTGCAGTATCTGTAAACATAGCTGTAAAGGGTCTTGTATATCTTGGTGTTGAAACGGGTGGAATTCATGAGGAACAGGTGGCTTGAGATATTCTCAGCCTGACAGTGGAATGACGCCGTTATCGGCACGCCGTACTCGCGTGCGATCTCCATTCCCTTGTGCGCCAGAAAGAACGGCGTGACAAGGTGGCACACATCGGCGTCCTGTATGACGGTGCGCAGCGTATCCTCATCAGGGCGTGATATCACCACGCCGTTTTCCTCAACGTAATCGTTGAATATACCGAAATTTATCTTTTTGACAATGTAAAAACCCTCGTCGCCGCGGCGGTCCTCATCGGGACAGACCACGCGCACCTCGTGTCCCTTTGCCTTGAGCGAGCGGATAAGATTCATTGCCGCCACGGTGGTGCCGTTGTTTTCCTTGCCAAGTACATCACATATTATTGCAATCTTCATCTGAAATGATCCTCCGTATCGGTAAAGGTCATACTCCCGCGGCATAAAGGCGCATCACCGATGAGCCGAAAAGCGCTCCTATCGTTTCGCGGGCATTTATTTTTGCACAGTCGGAGCTGTTTATTTTTTCGTCAAGTATTCCCGAAAGCCGGGTGAAAAACTCGTTTATGCTGTCGCGGAACGCAGGGACCCAACTCGCCTGCCCCACAAAGTCAAGCACTACGCGCCACAGCTCGCTCCCCTCGCCGCCGCATGAAATGCGGGCAAAGTAATCGCGCGCAGCCGCAAGGGGATCGCCCCCCGGTGCGTCGAGCGCACAGTCAAAGCCTTCAACAAAGCGGTCCACAGCCTCGCTGGCGACCGCAGAAATGAGGGTTTCCTTTGAATGATAATAGTAGGCTATCTGACTCAGCGCCACGCCCGCCTCCGCAGCAATATCACGCATGGATATGTTGGCGTATCCGCGCTCGGCAAGCAAACGGAAGGTGGATGTTCTTATGTTGTCCTTGGTGCTTTCCTGCTTGCGGCGCATGCCGGAAAGAAACTTTGAACCTGCGATCTTCATCCCGCTACCTCCTTGCGTCCGTTATCAAACGACCGTTCTAATTTGTGCTTTTATTTTACCACACGGAATGAAAATTGTCAATATGAAAGCACAAATAGCGGTGATATATTCTGCTTCTGCGAAGCAGAATGTGATATACCGCCGGCGCAGTGCGATATCTTTCTGTCACGCATGTGCGTGACAGAAAGGTGATATCCCGCTTCGCGGGATTGAGGTGGATTTCCGCTGACGCGAAAATCTTCATTATTATTCTTCCTTCGCAGAAACCAAAAACAGAGAGCAGATAAAAATCTGCCCTCTGTTCGCCGGACAGCTACTTCATGTTATGAAGAAACTTAAGACGTGAAGTCTGATATAAATCTTTTCTTACTTCACCGACAGGCTGCTTCATGTTCCGATGTAACTAAAGACGTGCAGCAGATAAGAGCTTGTACTAACTTCACGGTCGGGGTATGAAGATCAGACTCTGCAGAAACGTCACCCGATTTTAGAAATAAGGTAGCGGCCGGTCTGGACCATGAAGGCGGCGGCACGCTCAAGATAGTCGTTCGGGAAATTGCGCAGGAAGTTGTCCGCCTCAAAGGTGAACTCGCCCTTGTAGTTTATATCGTGCAGAGCGGCACAAATGCCGTTCCAGTCCATAAGACCGATACCGGGCAGGGTGTGAGTGTCCTCGCGATAGTTGTTGTCGTGAACATGAAGCGCACCGAGACGGTCGTGACCGAGTACCCGTATGGAAGCGGCTGCATCCTCGCCGACAAGACCGCAGTGGCCGAGATCGAGACAAGCCGTTACCCACTCGCTGTCAAGCTCGTCGATAAACGCGGCAAGCTCCTCGGGACGCGCGGCAACATCGTATGAGATTATACGGCGGCGGCGCTCGTTCTGCCACATGTTTTCAACGGCTACCTGAATGCCGTACTCGCGGCAGTAGGGGATCATAGAGCGGTAGTATTCAAGGTTCAGCTCGTGCATCTCCTTTTCGTGACCCAGATACTCGCAGTAGTGAAGCGGATGGACCACTATCACCTTGACACCCATCATGGCGGCTATCTCAAGAGAACGCAGCACACGCGGCTGGGCTATCTCCTCACGCACAGTGGCATCGTCCCAGCGGAAGGAGAACGGAGCGTGCGACTGGTTGAAGACTATGCCGTTAGCATCGGCAAATCTGCGCTGCGCCTCAACATATTCGCGCCAGCCCTCGGTAACATAGGGGGAATCGTTGCGGGTCATTGAAAAAAGCGAGAAGTCAAGTGCATCGTAGCCCGCGCGCTTCAATGCGAGCACGCCCTCCTCGTAGCCGAGACGGGATGTCATAAGAGATGTCTGTGTTGATAAAAGCATGATTGTTTTCCTTTCCCGTTTGTTTATTCGACGACCTCAAAAAGGACGTCGCCCTCGCCCGTGTAGCGGCAAAGCTTTACATCGGACGAAAAATACTTTTCACCGTCGCGGTCGGTGCGCTTTTCATAGGAGAAGTAGTAGTACCCTCCGCCTATCGAATATACGCCGGTCTGTCCCTTGGGAAAGGTGCAGTACCAAAGACCGTTGGCATCGTCATGCCCGCCGAGCGGCTTGAGAGAGAGCATTTTGCCCCTGATGCCAAGCCCCGGAACGTCGTGCTCGACAGGCGCCGCCGCGCCGTCGATGAGGAACATGGGCGGATTTTTGTACTGCGGCTTTTTGCCGATATAAACGGCGACTATCCATGCGTCAAGATATGAATCGTATTCGAGATTCTGCACGCCCCATGTCGTGTTGCCGGTGTATAGGAAGAACCTCTCCGCCGACCTGACTCCGGAATGGTGGGGGGCAGCCTGAGAAAGCGGCTTTGCGGCGTCGCCGAAGCTGCGCCAGTCAAACATAAGGATCACCTGGTTGTCGTTGTCGGTGCGCGCATTGTCGCCGTAAACGCCGTATGCCACAAAAAGCATGCGCGGCGAGCCGGCGGGAGAGCCGGGAACGGGACCGAAGCCGGTGCCGTCGATGCCGGAGCAGGCAAAGCGGTGGTCGGTGCCGTCTACGTTCTTTGCAGAATAATCGTCAACGACCTCGGGCAGATAGACAGCCTTCATAACGCCGTCGCGCTCGGCGTCCATACCTACGCGGTCGATCTTGTCAACATCGAATATCGCGATATAGAACGCATCCTCGTCGGCAAGCGTAATGCCGGTGCGCGCCATAATGCCCTTGCCTATCGAATCGTGCTTGTATTCGATGGAGCCGTATACCCTGCCGTCATCACTGTTGTAGGAAATGCACCCGAGATGCCCGGTAAGTCCGGTAACGGTGCCGACGACATTGCCGGAAAGATCGGCCTTTACAAAAACGGTCGTGAAGGAATAGTATATGTATTTGTGTTCGTCGTCCACGGCTATGCCCTGAACATGCCCTGCCGGGATCTCGGCGCTCTTTATAAGGCGGGGAAGCTCCGGTACGGGACGTTTTATCATTTCGTTCATAAAAGTACCCCTTTTTTTCGGTGATTTTGTTCGGTTAGATTATAACCCCAAAACGCGGAAAAGTCAATAGGAAACCGTCACTTGCATTCGCAGCAAAAAAAATGTATAATATAATCATTGAGATCACCCCAAAAGGAGGCGGCGGAATGAACATACTCATGCTTTCGATGTCGATGGGCGCCGGCGGAGCGGAGACGCACGTGCTGACGCTCGCGAGCGCACTCGTGCGCGCAGGACATCGCGTCACCGTCGCCTCGGAGGGCGGAATGCTCACCCGGGGACTTGAGGAGGGCGGCGTCGCACACGTCACGCTTCCGCTGGCCAGCCGCTCGCCGATCGCGCTCACACGCGCCGTAGGCGGGATAGTCCGGCTTTGCCGACGCGAGAGATTTGACGTTATCCACGCGCACGGACGTATTCCCGCGCTGGCGGCGCACGCGGCGCGGCGGCTTTCGCCGCGCGTGCCGCCGTGCGCGGTAACGGTGCACGGCGTGTACAGTCCGCATGCGCCGGGGGCGCGGCTCTCAAAATGGGGCGAGCGCACGATGGCTGTCAGCGACGACATAGCCGACTACACCGCCGCGACCTACGGCATTGACCGCGGACGGATCGCCGTTATACCGAACGGGGTGGATATCCCGCCGGAGGCGGCGGACGTCCGCCGCGCGGGACTTGACATAGTTACCTCGGGGCGGCTCGACGGCGACTCGTCAGCCGCTGCGCTGATGCTGACGGAGGTATTCCCCACCGTCTGCCGCGAATTCGAAAGTGAGCGCCCCACTCTCACCATAATAGGCGGCGGAACGCTGGAAGGCGAGATACGCGCCCGCGCCGAGCGCGTGAACCGCGCGGTGGGACGTGCCGCCGTAATCTGCACCGGAGCCGTCCCCGACGCCGCGGCAGAGGCGGCAAGGCACAGCATTTTCGTTGGCTCGTCGCGCGCGGCTATCGAAGCTATGGCGGCGGGAATGCCGGTGCTGCTTTGCGGCAATGCGGGCGTGCGCGGCATCCTGACCGGGAAAAATTTTCACGACGCCGCTGCCGACAACCTGACCTGTCGGTGTGCGCCGCGGACCAAGAATCCCGCCGCCGCTCTGCTTGACGGCATACGCCGTCTCGCGCGGATGAGCGCGGAGGAGCGCGCCGCGCTCGGAGAATTTTGCCGGCGCACGGCAAGGGAGCATTACGATATAGACCGCACGGCGGCAAATACAGCCGCAGTGCTTTCCGACACGGCGCGCGAAGCGCGCCCGGATATACTGATATGCGGCTACTACGGCGCCGGAAATGCAGGAGACGACGCCTCGCTCGCCGCAGTTGCCGGGCGGCTTGCGGCGCACGACCCGACGGCGCGCCTTACGGCGACCGTGCGCGGCAAGTGCGCCGGCGGCATCCCTGCCGGGGTGTGGACGGTCCGGACGCTCCGCGAAATAAAAAACGAGCTGAAAAAAAGCCGCCTGTTAGTTTTCGGCGGCGGCAGTCTGCTGCAGGATGCAACGAGCCTGCGCTCACTGATATTTTACGCATGGGTGCTGCGCACAGCGGAACGCACCGGCTGCCCCTCGGTGATATGGGGCGGCGTGGGACCGCTCACAACACGCACGGCTCGGCGCATAGCGGCGCGCGCCGTGCGGCGCACAGACGCTGTGTATGCGCGCGACAGCGCGGCGGCGGCAGAATGTTTGTCTCTCGGCGCGCGGCGCGTCATACCCGCGCGCGACCCTGCGGCAGGCACAAGTTCCGAAGATATACCGCCGGAGCTTGGAAAAACACTGCCGCAGGGACGGTATATCGCCTTTTTTCCGCGCAGCATTGCCGCACTGAGGCGTCCCGGCGGGAAAAAAACAGGCAGAAAAGCCGATGACGCGCTTTTTTCGGCGCTGACCGGAGCGGCACAGCGGCTCGCGGACGGTCTTGCGGACGGTCCTGCGGACGGTCTTGCGGCGGTCCCCGTGTTTGCGGCAATGTCGCCGGATGACGACGCGGTGTGCCGCCGCATGGCTGACGCAACGGGAGGGTACTGCGTGCCCGCCGGAACGCTCACGCCGGGCGGACTTGTAACCCTTGCGGCAGGCTCAGATGCCGTGATAGCGGTGCGCCTGCACGCCGCCGTATTTGCATATTCGGCGGGCGTCCCGACGGTGATAGTGGATCACGACCCCAAGACCGCCGGCTTTGCCGCCGATGCGCACATCCCCGCACTGCCCGCCGACGGACTGACCGCCGACATGATAGCGGACGCGGTAATGAAGGCGAGAAAATAACCGGAACCTGACTGTCCGCGCCTACCGCTCAGCAGATTAACAGCCTTTTCGCCGCGCAGGAGTGCTCTGACACAAGTTGAAAGAACAATAAGCGGCGGTTAAAAGCATAATGCTTTTAACCGCCGCTATGACATTGCGCACAATATCGGGCGCGGTCGCGCTCAGGCGTCGTCCGAGGCTATAAATTCTTCGAGATCACTTTTTATAACGGAGACCTGCGGTCCGTATACGACCTGCACTCCGGTGCCGCGGCGTATCACTCCCGCCGCGCCGCTTTTTTTGAGGAGCGCATCGGTC
>CAUABN010000009.1:0-10613 GCA_958427275.1 uncultured Anaerotruncus sp. | reverse complement strand
TACCGCCGGCTTCAGCGTGATAACGGCAAAATGCCGGGGCGCGGGCGACAGCCGCGGAGTGCGCCGCTCGTTCGTCACGCAGATATATCTTTCGGTGGGGATATCCGCTCTTCTTACCGTGCTGTCGATAGCGGCGTTGCCGTGGCTGCTCGGTATCATCAACGTTACGCCCGAAAACCGCGAGGTCTGCGATGCGGCATACACCTACTGCGTGATAATTTTTGCGGGTATCGTGGCGCAGATGTTCTATAATCTCATCTGCGGCGTGCTTCGCGCGCTGGGAGATTCGGTGACTCCGCTCGTCTTCCTTATGATATCCACGGCTCTCAACGTCGGACTTGATATATGGTTTCTCGTTTCCTTCCGCATGGGCCCCGGCGGCGCCGCGCTTGCAACGGTGCTGGCACAGCTGCTGAGCGTCATTTTCTGCTTTGTTTATACATTCATCCGCTACCCGGAGCTTCGCATACACCGCAATGATCTGCGCATCGGTGGTGGGGATATCGCCGTACATATGAAGCAGGGGATACCGCTCGGTCTGCAATATTCGGTGCTTGCGGTGGGTATCATCGTGATGCAGGGCGCGGTCGTCGCGTTCGATCTGACTCCCGGCGGCATAATGGTCGCGGGAACGCCCGCGCAGAACGGATACGGCGCTGCGAACAAGCTGATAAACTTCCTCATGGCGTTTTACAACGGGCTTGGGGCGGGGAT
The DNA here is from genome assembly GCA_958427275.1 of uncultured Anaerotruncus sp. Classification (GTDB taxonomy): domain Bacteria; phylum Bacillota; class Clostridia; order Oscillospirales; family CAG-272; genus CAG-390. The sequence goes on along the minus strand of CAUABN010000009.1, from coordinate 9,899 downwards.
ACTCGGCTTCAACGCACAGAATTACGGTAAGGGAGAGTACGAGCGCATACGCCGCGGTACGCTCCAGACCTTTGTCATCATGCTCATCATATATGCTGTCTGCCTTGCCGCGGGATTGCTTTTATCGATAGGCGGCGCGTACCAGTATATATTCATGAGCGCCGACAAGGTATCGGCGGAGACGATAAGATTCGGCAACACCTATATTTATGTCGATATGATACTTTATTTCATCCTCGGCGCGCTTTTTGTTACGCGCAGCGCGTCGCAGGGGATATGCCGCTCGGGCTACGTGCTTGCGGCGGGCTTTGCCGAGCTGGTAGCGCGCGTTCTCATCTGCGCTTTTCTGCCCGCCGTTGTCAACGGCGGCGCGGTGGATTCCACAGCCTCGCTTGCGGCGTTTGCGGCGGTCTGCTTCGGCGATCCCGGCGCATGGGTGGCTGCGGTCATCATACTGTCTATCCCGACAGTAAGGTGTATTATCAAAATGAAATACTGAATCGAAAAAGGGCGTTAAAAATCGGCATTGGACGTCATATCCATCCGGCTGTCAAGAGTCCACGTGACCGTAACAGGTTGCTACGATGAATGCCGCTGAAACGGCGCCCTTGATAGTGTCGTTGGAATATTCTGTGAGGTACTGGACTTGACAGCCTCTCTCCGGACTTTCCGTCGCAGAGTTTCATTTGGCAGAGACATTTTAGTGAGAAACTCTTGGTAATGCCTTTGCTTTTGCCCATATTGTGACACTTTCTGGGATTGCTACAAATTGCAACAGAGGGTTCAGGACTTTCGTCCTGAACCCTCTGTCAGTAATCTGAATGTCTCATAAATGAGGTGCTGAATGTACTAAATTTGCAATAATGATATGCACTTTGTATCGCAAATTTATTTCCGTTTGTTACTTTTAATCAGTATAACAATTCTCTCAGCAATTCCCCACACAATTAACGGTAAACCAAGAAACATTCCTATGCTACCGTTGGAAATCTCTGTCGCTGCAATCAATATAGCCCCTGCAACAATCAGCGCCCCGGCGAAAAATGAGTCTTTCACATTAATTTTCCTCCGAAATAGTTTCTTTTATAATACGATGATTGATCATGCCATATGAATACTTCGTCGAAAAAGCGCACGATTTTGTTAATATATCATACACCTCTGCAGTCTCAAGTCCTGGATGTTTGTTGATAATAAATGCTATCTCGGCGACAACATAAACAGTTGATATCGAAGAACCAGAAAATATATAACACTCATTAAATATTATAGAACCGGGCGCAGAAATGGATTTTTTGATCTGGCTTACATTATTAGTAATATCATCTATGTTGTCTATATTTCTCGACATCACACTTATAACATTTGTGTATCTTGCCGGGAAATCTATATCCATCTGCCTTTCGTTCCCCGAAGCGGCTACGATTATACAACCGTTTCCTATTGCTTTCTCAACAGCATCTTTGACGCTCTCATAGTTTTTTTGTGTGCCTAAGCTTACATTTATTATGTCGCATTTGAGGTCGCTTGCATATAGTATTCCACTCGCAAGAGCAGTGTCAGATATGTTGTTGTTGTTTTCATCGGCTACATTAATGCATATAATTTTAGCATTTGGAAGTAAAGAGCATAGCGCTGAAACAATATAAGATCCGTGATATGATGAACGGTGGTTATCTTGCACAACATTACAAACAGAATAATTAACCACATTTTTTGAATTGTAATAGTTGGTTGAATCTATCACCGCTATAGTATAAAGACAGAAAGCCTTATCCCCATCACAGAATAAAGCTCAAAGGTATCCGTATTCCCCTCAATGCTTTTCGTATGATGGTATTAACCAACAGGTTCAAATGGTAAGATTTTATCTTTTTGACCAATAATAGTCCCAGTAACTCTATTATATCACATGGTTCCCAATTGTCAAGATGTTTTTTGAGAAAAAACACAAATTCCGAGAAAGTATTAATATAGCCAGAAATAATCATTATTACAGTTCAACATTTGTAACACCCCCTTTTTTGCTTTTGGCATTGACATATATAAAAAAGCATGGTAAAATAATATATTAAGATAATTCGCGCCGCTTTGAAAAGTGCCGATGACAGCTTCGGCGTTTCACCATGCGGCGTATACGGGGAGGCGGCATGATGAGCGCTGAGGAAGAAAAAAACTCGCGCCGCGACGAGGCGGACAGCTTTTGGGACGTAGACGGTCTTATGCCGCGTACACGCCGTCGCGGAACGCCCGCGCCGCGCTCGCACACAGAGACGGTCGAGATCGGGGACGGTTCCGATGCCGCCGCAACGAATGCGGGAACTGTGAGGATACCGCCACGCGGAACGATCACCGCCGCGCCGGGCAAGGTCGTTGCCGCGACGCGGGACGGTGTTGCAGGTGAAAAGCCGGAGCTTGAGTACGAGCCGGATGGAACGCTCATCCACCGTGTGTGCATTATGCGCTGGCACACCGGGTATTCATATTACGAGCAGTTTATGCACAGTGCCGCACAACTTGAGCATCAGAGCGCGGCGGAATGCCCGCATGTTCCGTTTTTCTCATATATGCCGCAATATTCGCAGTTTGACAGCTCACAGCTTGCTTTTTACCTCTGGTGGCGCAACGAGGTGCGCCGCGGAAATGCGCCGCAGGCGGATTACAGCTATGTTCTTTTGTATATATACGAGCTTATAAATCTTTATTCAGGAACGCCCGGCGCGGGCGCGGCGCTTGACCGGCTCTGCTTTATTTGGGCGGCATACCGCGGGGAATATCCGCGCCTTGACGTTCAGCTTTCCGAATGGGTGTGCGATCTCTGTCTTATCAACCGGCTTGATATACATGAAAGGCTCGGCGGTATTCCCGCCGCGGCTTACCTCGGTACGGCGACGCTGCGTGAGTTCTATATCGATACGCACGGAGGCGCGGAGGAGGCGCTGCTCACCTACTGCTCCAACTATGATTGGCACAAAAGCAGATTTGCATCGGGGGAGGCGGCTCCGTTTTACGCCAAGCATATGACGGCGGCGGCATCGGCGGCGCTTCGTGCATGCCGCGATATAAAGGACAGGGACGGCAAGCTCATGCCCGGTATGCGTGACACGCGCGCCGTCAGGGATGCATACGTCGGTGCGCTTTGCTCCCCGGGGGCAAAAAAACGGATATACGTGGACTATTGCTCCTTCTCACGTTCGCATGAGACACGTTTTATGGTCACGGATATACTGAAATATACCGAAAACCGCCTGCGGGCTGTGCTCGGCATAAAGTCGCGGCTCTCTTTCGGTCCCTTGCCGACCGAGGCGCGCGCGGCTGTGGACAGCTATTTTGCATCCGAATTCCCGCCGTCCGCGCGCCGCGCGGCGGTGCGAAAGACCGAACCGACGCCCGAATATGAAAAGCTGTACGACCCGTTGCCGGAAAACAACACGCTTTCATTTGAAAATGCGTCAAGGATAGAGTCCGAGTCATGGCAGACGACCGACCGCCTTATCGAGGCGTTTGCCGACGATACAGAGGCTGAGCCTGTTTCCGAGCCGCCTGCGGAGATACATGACACCGCCTGCGATCTGCCGCAGCAGGATACAGGTGGGGGACGGGGACTCGGCGCGGCGCTTGGCGAATATCTGCCGTTTGTGCTTGCCGCGTTTGATGGCGACATGGCATCCGAGCGTGCCTTTGCCGCGGCGCGCGGCGCGCTTACGGACGCCGTTGCCGACACGGTAAACGATATTGCCGCCGGGGAATTCGGAGATATAATCCTTGAGGAGAGCGGCGGCGCCTGGCGCGTGATGGAGGATTATGCGGACGAGCTCCGCGCCGCGCTCATCACGGAAGGACACTGAAATAACAGTAAAGGAAGAGTGAAAATGCCTGACAACAGCACAGAAAAAATTCCGAAAAGAATACTTGCATCGCTTCTTGCCTCGGTCTCGGCGGGCGTTGTGCCGCGCGAGGGCGCTCCGTATATCGCCATAGGACGCCGCGACGAGATTGCCGCGTTTCTCTCCGACCTTGAGCTTGTAAACGAAGGCGGCGGCTCTATGCGCTTCCTTGTCGGACGGTACGGCAGCGGCAAGAGCTTCCTCATACAGCTGATACGCGGGTACGCGCTTGAGCGCGGGTTCCTTACCGCCGATGCCGATCTTTCTCCCGAGCGCCGTCTTTACGGCAGCGGAGGAGCGGGCGTGGCGACATACCGCGAGCTGATGAAGAATCTTGCATCACGTTCATCACCCGATGGCGGCGCGCTGCAAAAGGTGATAGCCAAGTGGCTCGGTTCTCTGCGCGAGGGCTGTGGCAACGGCGGCGCGCTGCTTGAGGCGGTGCGCGGCGAGCTGCATGATATGGAATTCATGGTAGGCGGCTTTGACTTTGCAAGGGTGATATTTGAGTATTATCTTGCCGCCGAGCGCGGTGACGATGAGCACTGCGCCGCCTGTCTGCGATGGCTGCGCGGGGAGTACACCACAAAGACGGAAGCCAAGCGCGAGCTGGGCTTTGACGTTTCCACTGTGATCTGTGACGCCAACTGGTACGATTTCATCAAGCTCTGGGCGGCGCTTTCGCATAAATTCGGCTATCGCGGTCTTATCGTTTTTATCGACGAATGTGTGAATCTTTACAAGATCCCCAACCGTGTGGCGCGCGAAAACAATTATGAAAAGATACTTGCCATGTTCAACGATACCTGCCAGGGACGCGCGCCGTATCTTGAAATAGTTCTCGGCGGCACGCCGCAGTTTCTTGAGGATACACGGCGCGGACTTTACAGCTACGAGGCACTGCGCTCGCGGCTTTGCGACAGCCGCTTTCAGACGGCGGGAGTCAAAAACACGGTCGGTCCCGTGCTTCGTCTTGCACGTCTTGGGGATGATGAGCTTCTGGCGCTCATTGTGCGTATTACGGCGCTCCACTCGCGTTATTACGGCGTTCCGGCGCGTATAACTCAGGATGAGCAACTTGAATTCCTGCGCATATGCCTTTCTCGCGCGGGTGCCGATATGATGATAACTCCGCGTGAGATGCTGCGCGATTACATGACGGTGCTGAACATTCTGATGCAGAACCCGGATAAGAGCTTTGCCGATATCGCATCGGCGGTAACGCTTACGCACGACGGAGTGCCCGCGAGGGAGGAAGCACTGCCGGAAAAGGCAGCCGATGGTACTGCCGACAAAAAAGCCGATTTCGATCCGGCTGATATTGATTTCTGAACCGAAAAATGAACGATAACGAGATATTTGAGCGCTTCCCGGATTTTATCCGTGAATATATCTATTCGCATTCATGGGATTCGCTGCGCGCGGTCCAGATAGCGGCGGCAAAAAGCATTTTCGGGACCGAGAATAATCTGCTCCTCACTTCGTTTACCGCATCCGGAAAGACCGAGGCGGCATTCTTTCCCGTACTGTCCCTTTTGTGGGAGGACATGCCGCGCACGGTCGGTGTGCTTTATATCGCGCCGCTGAAAAGCCTGATAAACGATCAGTTCGGCAGAGTCGGGGAGCTTTTGGACATGACCGGCATCCCGGTGACGCACTGGCACGGAGACGTTGCCGCGTCGCACAAGAAGAAACTGCTTGAGGAGCCGCGCGGCGTGCTTCAGATAACGCCGGAATCGCTTGAATCGATGCTGATAAATCGGTCGAACGATATCCCGCGCATATTCGGAGACTTGCGTTTTGTTATAATCGATGAGATACACACGCTTACGGGCAGCGACCGCGGTAATCAGATAATCTGTCAGCTTTGCCGCATCGCGGGACTCATAGGACATTCGCCGCGGCGCATAGGGCTTTCCGCGACTGTGGGCGATCCTGAGCGCGCCGCCGCATGGCTTTCAGCCGGGAGCGGACGCGACACCGATATACCGGCTATCCCGCCCGAAAAGCTGCGCTGGCGGCTTGGTATGGAGCATTTTTATATTCAGAATCCCGCATATGACCAGACAGCCGAACGTGCGCAGAATATGCCCCTGCCGGATGCGGAGCACACTCCTTCCGATGACGAAGAGGCTGGGGCGCTGGCAGAGATCGACGCGGGGTACGAGTTCCTATATGATTGCGTAAAGGATAAGAAGGCGCTGGTGTTTTCAAATTCCCGCGAGGAAACGGAGTATGTGACCGCTACATTGCGCCAGATCGCAAAAAAACGCAATGAACCGGATGTTTTTCTCATCCACCACGGCAACCTTTCCGCGGCGCTGCGCGAGGAAGCCGAGCTGAAAATGAAGGATGACGATATCCGCGCCGTGACCTGCGCCACCGTCACGATGGAGCTTGGCATAGATATAGGCAGGCTTGAACGCGTGGCGCAGAACGGAGCGCCAAACTCGGTAACGAGCTTTCTGCAACGCCTCGGGCGCTCGGGCAGGCGCGGTCAGCCGCCGGAGATGATGATGGTCTTCCGCGAGGAGGACGCACTGCCAAACACACCGCTGCCTCAGCTCATTCCGTGGGAGCTTCTTCGCGCAATCGCGATAGTTCAGCTTTACATTGAGGAACGCTTTATCGAGCCGCCCGGACATAAAAAAATGCCGATGAGCCTTGCGTTTCATCAGACACTTAGCGTGGCGGCGGCATCCGGAGAGCTGCGCCCGCGCGAGCTTGCCGAGCGTGTGCTTGCGCTCCCGCCTCTTGCGGAGATCACGAAAGAGGACTACCGCACACTTCTGATCTCTATGTGCGAAAACGATTTTCTTGAGGTCACCGACGAAAAGGGGATCATAATCGGACTTGCCGGCGAGCGGCTGCTTTCGTCATTCAAATTTTATGCGGTGTTCAAGGACAGCGAGGATTACACCGTGCGGTGGAAGTCGGACGAGATCGGTACGATAACCACGCCTCCGCCGGTCGGCGACCGATTCGCTCTCGCCGGCAGAGTGTGGGAAGTTGAGGAGCTGGATGTGCGCCGCAAGCTGATATATGTCCACCCGGTAGAGGGAAAAATGGAGATATCGTGGCCCGGCGACTACGGCGAGATACACACGCGGATACTCGAGCGTATGAAGCGGGTCCTGGAGGAAGATGCGGTTTATCCGTATCTCAAGCCAAATGCCGTCAAAAGGCTTGCGGTCGCACGCAGACTTGCCCGAAGCACGGGAATGCTCAGGCGGTCGATAGTCCACCTCGGCGGATATTCATGGTGTATATTTCCATGGCTCGGTACGCGGTCGTTCAGGACGTTGAGACGCTATATCGCGGCGAACGCTCATGATTTCCGCATAAGCGGTATTGAATATGAGGGCTGTTACTACATCACATTCAAGATGGAGGGCGCAAACGACTATGACCTTGCGCGCGGACTGGCAAAAAAGGTCGCCGCAGAGGGTATAGACTGCTCAGCACTCGTCGGTGAAGGGGAATGCCCTGTGTTTGAAAAATACGACGACCATGTTCCGCCGTCGCTTCTGCGCCGCGCATATGCCGCGGACAAGCTCACACCGCATGAGGCTGAGAAGCGGATCCGGGAGATATTCCGGGAATATTCGGACGAGGCGCTTTGATTTTACGATAATAAAAGAAGATCCGGTGTTGTGCATTTGCGCAACGCCGGATCTTTATATGTTGTTGGTGTTCGATGTATCATCGAATTCGCATCCGCGTATCAGATAATCGATCGATACATTGAAGTAATCGGAAAGTGCGATCAGCATGGAAATGTCCGGGCTTCGTTTTCCGTTTTCGTAATATGACAATGCCTCGCGGCTTATATTCATATCCATGGCAACTTTTTGCTGGCTCAAGCCTCTTTTTTTGCGAATTTCCCGCAGACCCTTCATAACATCTCCCGCAGATTTATTGTTTCAAATAGCTTTATAATAATATTTTATCATTATTCAAAAGAATATATGTGACATATTGTTACGAATATACAGCGTAAATAATGGGCGATTCATGCTTGGAATGCTGTACATATGTAACAAAATGTTACGTGATTTTTTGTTCAACATGATGATTTTTATTTTCAAAGACGACAAAAAGTCCTGATACGGCTGACAACATGAGTATGTCGTGGTATAATGACAACGTAACAAATTGTTATATATTGAATAATTTACGAGGTGGACTATGAAAAAAGCGGGAATAGCTGCCGCCGTAGCGTTTATCATTGCGGCACTAATTGTTGTAATACGTTGCAAAAGGCACAGACATTGAGACTGTTTAGGTCTTTCTTGGCGTTGCAAAGCAAGTGTGGCGTTACATTTTTGTTCAGAAAAGTTCCTGCCGCTGTCAGGACTTCTTGAAATAAATGCAATTGAAAGGAGTACATCATGGGAAAAGGAAAAGCAATAGCCGGATTTGTGCTTAGCATTATCGGTGTTGTATGCGGGCTTCTGAGCGGCTATCTGTCACTTATCGGTCTGCCGGTTTCGGTAGTCGGGCTGGTGCTTGCTATCGTTGGCGGGAATCAGCTTAAAGCGGCGGGTGAGCCCACCGGCCTTGCAACGGCAGGACTTGTGATAGGCATTATAGCGACTGTCTTCAGCACTATCGCGTTCTTCACCTGCGGACTTTGCATAATCTGCGGCACTGCCATCGGTGCATCCGGTGCGGCAAATGCGGGTTCACTGTTCAGCTGATCTGAACGGTACTGCACTGCATCGTCCCCATTGAACATACGGAGGTTCTATATGGCTGATTCGATTTCTTTGTTGGGGCGTGAGATACCGCTTTATGGTCTGATGTTTCTTTTGGGGGCGATGCTTGCGGCGGTAGCCGCGCTTATTCTGGCTAAAGTCCGTAAAATCACAGTCTTTGACCTTGCCTGCTCGGTTGTTTATGTGATGTTCGGCAGTTTTCTCGGGGCAAAGCTCGTTTTTATTATTGTAACTCTTCCCAAGATAATTGAACTGAACTTAAGTTGGCAAAGCTTCGTTTTCGGCGGTTTTGTGTTTTACGGTGGTCTTTTGGGCGGAGGAACTGCGCTTATCCTGTATACTCACAGATACCGCGACGAAACCGATCTTTTTGACGTTTACGCTGCGGTGCTGCCGCTTGGACACGCATTGGGGCGGGTTGGTTGCTTCTTTGCGGGGTGCTGCTACGGTATTCCGTACAGCGGCAGGTGGGCGCACACCTACACCGAGAGCGTGGGAATGACCCCGCTCGGCGTTCCGCTTTTGCCGATACAGCTTATAGAATCGGCGGGACTTGTGCTGCTGTTTGCGGTGCAGATGGTTTTATTTTTTACCATCGGAAAAAATAAAAAGGGTATCAATGCGGTCACATATTTAACTGTTTACCCGGTGATGAGATTTATTATCGAATTTTTCCGAGGTGATCCGGAGCGGGGGAGAATAGGTGTTTTGTCAACATCTCAGATCATAAGCATCGCATTGGTTTTGGTCACTGCCGCAGTTTTGCTGTACAGAAAGAGACGAGGGAGCGCAAAAAACTCAATTTGAGTTTCCGCCTTCAAAAATGCCGGCATCCCGGCGGGATTTTTTGAGGTGCTGTTAAAAACATCGTTTTTTAACAGCACCTTTTGCTTTATCTCCGTTGATTCTTATCCATAAGATCAAATGCGGCGGTGCCGCATATAACTATCAACAGAGTCATCATTATGTATTCCAGCATCGGGGCGTAGTAATCGACCGCGCCGAGCGGATCCACGGCGATCGCGGGGGCGAGCCGCGTGATAAGCGCCGCGCTTACTATTACTGCGGCGCTCACCCCGCAGGAGAACACCGTCATCGCTTCACGACTCAGCTCGCTTATCGCCGCGCTGAGGCTTATTCCCCTTCTTTTCTTCATTAATCCGATCCTCACTGCATAAAATAAGGAATAAATATCCGTTTTTAAAAATCTCGAAAAGCTATCGTTAATATACAGACATATTTTGTGTATCTTCACCTTATTGCTATTATATCATAAAAACAAGAAAAATCAAGA
>CAUABN010000008.1:0-10838 GCA_958427275.1 uncultured Anaerotruncus sp. | reverse complement strand
CTTGGATATCATCCCGTTACCGGTGATATAAAACGTATCGCCGACATGGGAAATATTCTCCGGCTCGCCGCTGAAGGCAAGGTCGTATTCCCCGACGAAGGTGCCATTCTTTTCGTATACGATAATGCAGTTCTTTTTATACCTTACAAAATAGAGATACCTGTCGTCGCAGTCCATGCCCTGCGTAACATAGTTGTGCATCCGGGACATATACCGTTTTACGAATTTGAAGTCGGAGGTGAGCTTTGCAAACGTATCGCCGCCGTTGATGCCGACCCAGAAGCAGTCGAGCGTCTCGTCGTAGCTCATGCAGTATATGCTCACGGGCAGCTTTATCTGCCGCTTGAAAGCCAGCGTATCGGCGTCGAACACCGACACGGTGTCTCCGTTCGGATAGCAATGCACTACATAAAGCTCGTTTTCCGCAGGCTTGTATGCGATATCGTTCCCGTGGCAGACCTGAAGCGGATCGGTCTCGGCGACCGGCTCCATCGTGTTTATATCGTATTTGCGCAGCCGGCTTTTTGCCGCCGCGGTCTTGTCGCCGTTATGTACTATCACATATATGAACTTACCGTCGGTCGTGCCGCCTTGGATTATACGCCAGTCGCCGTCGCGGTCGATGGTACCGACCTGCGTGACCGACAGCCGCACGTTTTCACCTTCGAAATGTGCGGCGGGCGAAAGCGGAACTGTCGCCGGCGCATCTGTCTCCGGCTCGGTAGCCTCGGTGATATCGGCGGTGGACTCTACCGGCTCCGCCGTGTCGGTCGTCCCCGTCTGCGCCGCGTCGCCGCCGTTCCGGCAGGACAGCGCCGCAGGCAGCAGGAGCGCCAGCAGCACCGCAAGGACGGCCAGTCTCGTGTATTTTTTCATTTCAGTCACCATTCATCCGTTCACCGTCATGGTAGCCTTGTAAATAAGACCGCCGGACCATGACTTGTTGTTTCCTATTATATAAAACTCGTCTCCGACATGGACGATATTTTCCGGTTCGCCGCTGAAGTCAACCGCGTACTCGCCGACGTATCCGCCCTGCTTTTCGTAAACTATAACGCAGTTTTTGTTATAGCGTATGAAATACAGGTAGGTATCGTCGCAGTCCATGCCCTGTGTGGTGTATTTGTGATGCTTTGAGATATACTGCTTTACGAATTTGAAATCCCGGTCGAGCTTTGCAAAGTTGTCGCCGCCGCTGATGCCGACCCAGTAGCAGTCGAGCGATTCGTCATAGCTCATGCAATATATCTTGAGCGGCAGCTTTTGCTTGCGCTTGAACTCCAGCGTATCGGCGTCAAACACCGAAAGCGTGTCGCGGTCCGGCGCATTGTGGACCACAACTATCTCGTTGTTCGACTTTGTATAGAATATATCGTTGCCGTGACCGATATAAAGCTCCGATTTCTTAGCCACGGTCTTCATCGTGGCTATCTCTATCTTGACTATAACACTCTTTGCGTCGGCATTGTTACCGCCCTCATTGAGCACGACATAAAGGTACTTGCCGTCGCTCGTGCCGCCCTGGATGACCCGGCAGCTGCCCTCGCATTCTATCTCGCCTACCAGCTTGGTCTTTATCGTCGTATCCTTTCCCGGAGCAAAGTACTCGGCGACCGTGGGTGTGAACATTTCGCTCTTTATGTTAAGGTCGGCCGGAACGGTCATATTGCCCTCGCCGTCCACAAATGTTTCAAGCATGAATTTTATCGCCTTTCTTATCATATTTGCGGATTTACCTGTGACGATTATCTTGTCGCCCACTACGCGGATGACATAAAAGAATCCGTCCTCGGCGTCGATCTCGGCGTTCACCGCCTGCGCCTCCTCGCGCTCGGCGTGACCTACCATTATCTCGTATTTTGCCGCAGGCTCCGCCTTTATGTACCAGTCCACCGTCATCGGCAGACGGCACCCCGTCTTTTCCTCAAGCTGCTCGCGCAGCTCCTTTGCCACATCGATCTCCGTTGAATCGGCGCTGTCGGGACGTACTATAACGAACTCCGACGCCTTGCCGCTCACCACCGGAATATCCGCGGGCGCGGCGACCGTGCTCTCCGTGCTTTCTCCGGCGGAGGACGTATCCCCGCCTCCCTCTCCGGGCTTGCACGCGGCAAGTGCGGGAAGCATGAGCAGAGCGGCAAGAAGCGCCGCTGCCTGTCTGGGTCTTCTCATAAAACCGTACCATTCTTTCATTATTATTTACGCCGCACCGCGGCGCATGTCTCGGGATAAAAGCCAACAGCCCGCATACCGCCCCGCCGCCATCGGCGTCCGTGTTGCGGATATGCCGGTCAAAACCGGTGCGGGACCGCTCCTTTTTACCTTACGATTATATTGTATCACATTCCGGCGGCAAATTGAAGCCCTAAATGCAAAGAATTTTTCACCTGCGCCGTGTTTTCCGGCTCTTTTTTGCGCCAATGTTTGACAACAGACGCGTTATGTGCTATAATTATTCTGTATTTTTGTGCTGTCGCATGTCAAGGCGACTTTGCACACCGAAAAAAGTGAGGTAGTTCTCATGTCAACACATAAGCTCTCCGCGCCCGCCGTGGGGGTGTTGCGCGCGGCGATCATCATCGTCGCGGTAATACTCATTTACATACTCATCTGCTCATCTACCGGGATATTCTACAACCGGTTCATGAAGAATGCCGAAAAAATAGCCCGCATCCCGGGGCTTGGTGACGGCTTTATCCCCCAGGGCTTCTGCTACTCCGACGCGCTCGGAGCATGGCTCTCCTGCGGCTACTTTGACGATGCCCCCTCGCGCATCTACGTGATCGGCACCGACGGCAAGCTGATAAAATCGCTCTCACTCCGCCGCGAAAACGGCGACGACTACACGGGACACGCCGGCGGCATATCCGCCTCGGGCGAGCATGTGTGGATAAGCAATCAGAAAAAGGCGTTCCACCTTACCGCCGCCGCGATATCCGAGGCTGCCGACGGCTCGACAGTCAGCTTTGACGGCTACTTCGGCGTGAACGTGAACGCCTCCTTCACCTTTGCCGACGAAAATTACTTCTGGATAGGCGAATATCATTCCGGCGAAAAGTACAAGACCCGCGACGAAAACCACAAAACGACTCCGGACGGCTCGGAATACGGCGCGCTCATTTACGGCTACGCGCGCGATGACTCGATGCCCTACGGCACCGACCCCGAAAAGCCGGTGACAGCGCTTTCGGTGCGCGACATCGTTCAGGGCTTCTGCGTGACCGCAAGCGGCAAATACGTGCTTTCCACCTCGGCGGGCCTTGCCTCATCCCACCTTTATATTTACGACTGCACCGGCGTGAATCCCACCGACAGCGTGAGCTACGGCGGGCGTGACATTCCGCTTTACTACCTTGATTCCAACACGCTGACCGACACCGTAACGCTGCCGCATATGAGCGAGGACCTTGATTACCACGACGGCAAGGTGTGCATAGCCTTTGAAGCGGGCGCGCGCAAATACGGCAGCGGTCTGCTCCCCTTCTCGCTCAGATATTTCATGGGCTACACGCTCGACTGAAAGCAGAGGTAACACCGATGAACACGAAAAAGATCATTCCCGAAAGCTTCCGCAGCTATTATTTTGACACGGTAAAGGCTGTGATGGCTGCACCCAGTCCCTCCGGCTACCCGCGCGAGGTAGCGCCTGTGATCGAGCGCATGGCGCGCGAGGTCGGCTGCGCCTTTGAGCGCACCGGCAAGGGCGGATTTGTCCTTACATATCCCGGCAGAGATCATTCCTCCTGCGTGGGCGCATGCGCCCACTGCGATACGCTCGGCGCGATGGTGCGCGCGGTGGATGCCGACGGCGGACTTTCGTTCACGGCTGTCGGCGGTCCCCTTTGGCCGACGCTTGACGGCGAATACTGCACCGTAATCACCCGCGACGGCAAAAAATACTCGGGGACATTCCTCTCACGCAGTCCGTCCGTACACGTCTATGCCGACGCAAGATCGCGCCCGCGCGATCCCGACAATATGTACGTGCGGCTTGATGAGTGCGTGCGATCCGCAGCCGACGTGCGTGCGCTCGGCATTGAAAACGGAGATTACATCTGCTTTGACACCAAAACGACGGTCACAGACTCCGGCTTCCTCAAATCCCGCTTTATCGATGACAAGGCAAGCGTCGCCTGCCTTATCACCGCTCTGCACGTGATGCACGCGGCGGGCTTTGTCCCCGAGAACGACATAAAGGTGGTATTCACCATGTATGAGGAAGTGGGACACGGCGGCGCGTGCATGCCGCCCGTGCGCGAGATGCTCGGCGTTGACATGGGCTGCATCGGCGCGGGACTTGCCTGCACCGAGCATGACGTATCGATATGCGCCAAGGACTCGGGCGGTCCGTACGATTTTGAGCTGACCTCGCGCCTCGTTTCGCTCGCGCGTGCGGCGGGACTCTCCTACGCCGTTGACGTATATCCCTTCTACGGCTCGGATATCGGCGCCATGTGGCGCGGCGGCGGGGACATCCCCGGTGCGCTAATAGGTCCCGGCGTTCATGCCTCACACGGCATGGAGCGCACGCATTTTGACGGCATCGCCAACACGGTAGCTCTCATACTGCTTTATTTCGGGTTTGAAGCACCCGCAAAGGAGGAAATATAAAATGAACGTTAAAAACGGAAGGATACGCGCAGGCATTATCGGACTCGGCTGCCGCGGCAACTCAATGACGGATCTGCTCTCAGAGCGCGACGACCTTACTATAACCGCGGTGTGCGATGTTTACGACGACCGCATCTCGATGATGCAGGAAAAACTCGCAGCGAAGTGCGGCTGCCGACCCACAGGCTTCATCGACTACCGCGAGCTTATCTCCTCACCGCTTACCGATGTGATATTCGTGTTTGCGGCATGGGAAGCGCACGTTCCCGTCGTTGTGGCTGCAATGGAGGCGGGAAAGCCGGTTGCCTTTGAGGTCGGCGGAGCTTACAGCATAGACGACTGCCGTCTTCTCATCAAAACCTACGAAAAAACGCATACACCTGCCATGATGCTGGAAAACTGTATGTACGGCATAAATGAAATGACCGTGACCGAAATGGCGCGCGCCGGGGTATTCGGCGAGATAATGCACCTTGACGGCGGATATATGCACGACCTGCGCTCCGAGGTGACTCTCGGCGGACGCAACCGCCACTACCGTCTGCGCAACTATCTTTCCCGCAACTGCGAGAATTATCCCACGCACGAATTGGGACCGATATGCCGTCTTATCGGCATAAACGAGGATAACCGTTTTCTCACTCTCTCTTCCTTCTCCACCGCCGCGCGCGGACTCAACGACTACGCCGCACGCACTCCGGGCGTTCCCGCAGAGCTTGCGGAGGCGCACTTTGCGCAGGGCGACGTTGTAACGACTATCCTCACCACCGCAAAGGGGCAGACCGTGCGCCTTGTGCTGGACACGACGCTTGCCCGCGCATACAGCCGCGGTCTTACGGTACACGGCACGCGCGGATGCTTTATCGAGGACAATCTTTCGGTATACACCGACGACACCAACACCGAGCACGACCACTTCCGCTGGCGCAATTTCTGGGGCAATTTTGACGGCTGGAAGGAAAAATATCAGCCCGAACTATGGCGCGAATACACCCGGAGCGGCATCAAAAAGGGTCACGGAGGTATGGATTTTCTCGTTCTCGACGCCTTTATGACGTCGCTTTGGGAGGACCTTCCCATGCCT
The DNA here is from genome assembly GCA_958427275.1 of uncultured Anaerotruncus sp. Taxonomy (GTDB): domain Bacteria; phylum Bacillota; class Clostridia; order Oscillospirales; family CAG-272; genus CAG-390. The sequence goes on along the minus strand of CAUABN010000008.1, from coordinate 5,143 downwards.
GTTGACATCTACGACGCCGCAGTGATGATGGCGGTCTCCCCACTCTCGGAGCAGTCGATAAAGCTCGGCGGCGCGCCTGTCGAATTTCCCGATCTGCTCGGCGGCGCCGATCCGGCATCAATCCCCCGCACTACCGGCAAATACGCGCTGCACCGCATCTGACCGACCGAAATTCCGGAGGATATTATGAAAACACCAAGGTTCGTTCGCGCGCATATGCGTGAGCTGCTGCTCATGCTCATTGATGCCGCAACGGTAACGGTACTTTACACCTTTTGTTATTATATAAGCCGCGGGTACCAGCTCATGGAGTTTGACTCTCCCACGCGCGTATACTTCATATTCCTTGCCGTCATCCTGCCGGTATACACGGCAGTGCTGATAGCGACCGGCGTATACCGCAGTCTTTGGAGCTATGCGCAGTCGCGCGAGTATTTAATATGCACCATGGCTTCCGTGGTCGCGGGCGGTGTTTTCTTCCTTGTCACCCGCGTATTTATAAAGCAATACATTCTGCCGGTCTATTTTTACCTGCTCACCATGTGCACGGTGGCGATAGCGCTGGTATCCGAGCGGCTTGCGTACCGCCTGTGGCGCGATTACCGCATATCGCACCGCAAATGCGAAAAAAACGTTCGCCGTGTGCTCGTTGTGGGGTGCGGAGACGCCTGCCAGCTTTTGCTCGGCGAGCTTAAAAGCCATCCGGAATGCGGAATGGTCCCGATCGTTGCCGTTGACAACGACCCCGCCAAGGTCGGCAAGTCGATATGCGGCATAAACATCGAAGGAACCGACGAGGATGTCGTGCGTCTTTGCCGCAAGTACAGGATAAACCTCATAATCGTTGCGATACCGTCTGCCGACAACCGTCAGCGCGCGAACATTCTTGACCGCTGCGCCTCAAGCGGCTGTGTGGTCAAAATGCTGCCGCGTCTCACCGATTTTTATCACGACAACACAACGTGCATACAAAAGTTGCGCGACATAACCCCCGAGGAGCTTCTCGGCCGCGACCCGGTAACGATAGACAACTGCCGTCTTTCCGCCTTTATAAAAGGGCGCTGCATAATGGTGACGGGCGGCGGAGGCTCGATAGGCTCCGAGCTTTGCCGCCAGATAGCGCAGTACGCGCCGGGAAAACTCGTTATAGTCGATATCTACGAAAACAACGCCTACGATATACAGCAGGAGCTTACCCGCAAGTACGGCGACACGCTCGATCTTGAGGTATTTATCGGCTCGGTGCGCGACTACGACCGCATACTTGCTCTCATGGAACGCACCCGTCCCTACCTTGTGATCCACGCCGCGGCTCACAAGCACGTACCGCTTATGGAGGATTCACCCGCCGAGGCGGTCAAAAACAACATTTTCGGCACGCTGAACACCGCGCGCGCCGCGGTAAAGGCAGGCGTTGAGCGCTTTGTCATGATCTCTACCGACAAGGCGGTCAATCCCACAAACTTCATGGGCGCGTCCAAACGCGTCTGCGAGCTGATAATCGAAGCAATGAACGGCAGAGGGACTCTCTTCTCCGCCGTGCGCTTCGGCAACGTTCTCGGCTCTAACGGCTCTGTGATCCCGCTTTTCAAAAAGCAGATCGAAGAGGGCGGTCCGGTTACGGTAACGCACGAGGACATAATCCGCTATTTCATGACCATTCCCGAGGCTGTGCAGCTCGTGCTTGCCGCGGCGTCGATGGCGCACGGCGGCGAGGTTTTCGTGCTTGACATGGGCGAGCCGGTAAAGATACTCGACCTTGCGCGCAAGATGATAAGTCTTTCCGGCCTTGAAGTGGGCAAGGACATAGAGATCGAGATCACCGGTCTGCGTCCCGGCGAAAAGCTGTACGAGGAGCTGCTCATGAAGGAAGACGGACTTGCCGACACCGAAAACGGCAAGATCCACATAGGCAGACCCGCCAAGGCGCTGCTCTCCGACATTCTGCCCGTGATAGACAAGCTGGGCGAGATAGCCGGAGACAACGATACCGACCCCGCCGTGATATCCCGAATGCTTGAAGAAAAGTTCATGCTGCTCGTTCCAACCTTCCACCATAACAAAGGCTAAGGCAAAAACAATGTCTGATAAAAACCAACCGAAAAACAAAAAGACCGGGCTTCTCCCCAAAGCCGTTATCATAACGGTAATAGTCATACTCGCGCTGCTTCTCGCGGTGCTTATAGCGGCGGGCGCGATGTTTTACCGCTATTACAGGCTGCTGAACGTAAAGCATCCGCCCTCCGACTCATCCATACGCTACGACGAGAGTGCCCTGTCGGGGCTTGACTCGGCGCCCGAGACCGTACCATACGACGACCCGGACAACCCCTACAATCCCAACAATCCGGACAGTCCGTTTTACACGGGCAGCGAAACGCGCGCGCCCGATCAACCGGACGGCACCACCGCGCCGCCCACCGGCGACGAAACGACGTCAGCCGGCGGCAGTGCAGCCCCTGTGACCGATCCCCCGGCGCCGCCCGCCGAGGACATCGTAAAGAAAAAGGGTGTGATAAACGTCCTTCTCATCGGAGCCGACTACCAGACGCGCTACGGCAACTCCGACGCCATTGTGGTTGTATCGATAAACAACGTTGACCGCAAAATAACGCTCACGTCGATCATGCGTGACACCGAGGTCTACTTTCCCGGCATACAGAACGGGCATGTAGTCACATGGCGCGACAAGATAAGCAATGCGCACGCCTTCGGCGGTCCGCAGCTTCTGATAAACGCCATTGAAAACAACTACGGCATTATGATAAACAACTATGCCGAGGTCCACTACGACGAATTCATCAAGGTTTTCGACACCATAGGCGGAGTGGACATCGTTATGGATGCCGAGGAGATCGAAGCGTTCAATTACGAAAGTGCGAGCAAGATCCCCGCCGACAGTGCCGGAAAGGCAGTGCATCTCAATGCCGAGCAGGTGCTTTCATACGTGCGTATGCGTCATCTGAGCGGCAATGATTTCGGCAGGACCAAGCGTCACCGCACGGTGCTTATGGCGGTCTTCAACAAAATGAGGACCATGAACGTAGCCGAGCTTGACGGTCTGCTCACCACTCTGCTCCCGATAGTGGAGACCGATCTCAGCATGACCGACTGTCTCTCCTATGTCGCGTCGGCGGCGAGCTATGCCAAGTACAGCATGGGCACCTTCCGCATCCCCATGGACGGCAGGTACACCTACGAGCGCAACAATCTTTGCATTCGCGGCTACAACAAGACCTTCACTATAAACGCATGGCGCCAAGCAGTCGCCGGTTGAATTTTGAACTCGGGTGAAGTTGCTTCAGATTTTGAGCTTCATACCCCGATGGCGAAACGAGTTCAGATTCATATCTACTACACGGATTTAGTTATGTCTGAACATGAAGTAGCTTGTCAGTGAAGTGGGTACAGATTTATATCAAACGCCACATCTTAAGTTTCTTCAAAACATGAAGTAACTTCCCGGCGAACAGAGAGCAGAGTCACTTCTGCTCTCTGCTTTTATTTCTACGAAGAATAATGAAGATTTCCGCGCCAGCGGAAATCTTCATTACATTAAAATAACTTTGACCAGGACGCCGCAGGCGGCTTGGTGAGGCGTAGCAACAGAACCTCGAAATCTTATCATAACTAAATTCCCCGCCGTATATCACTTTTTTCTCCTCCGATATATAAATTTCGTCCAAAAAAATCTTTTTTTGCTCCCCGAAAAGTGTTGATTTTTTCAATAAGGCATGGTATACTGAATATAACAGAAACCATTTTTAGGACGATTAGCGTAATATTCAGATCGTCTGAGACGGAGGGCAGCAGCTATGAAAAAAAGAATCATTTTAGTTGTTTTGGCAGCCATGATCCTTGCAGCTGCCTTACAGATCGTAACCGAATCGTCGGCGCGTGTGGAAATATACGGTCAGATGCTTGACATAAACACCCGTTCGGTCGCGTTTTCCGGCGATGAAATAACAAGCATTGACGAGCTTGAAGAGAATCTTGCCCTACTCCCGAAGCTGGAATACGTCAGCCTCGGCAGATACCGCGTTCCCGCCGAAAGAGCGGCGGAGCTCAGAGCGCGCTTTCCCGGCACAGAGCTGAGCTTTACATCCTGCGTAACGCTTTACGGCAAGACGGTCGATACCGATGCGCCGGAGATCGATCTTACCGACGTCGAAGTCCCCGATTCGGGCGAGCTGCTTGCCGCTCTGCCATATATGACCGACCTGCGGCGCGTATCGTTTGACCGCAGGCACCCGCTGACCTCGGAGGAGCGTGACGAGCTGTGCGGAAAATATCCCGATGTTGAGTTTGAGCTTACGGCAACACGGCGCGTGTGCGGTCTTATACTGCGCGAGGACAGCCGCGAGATAGACCTTTCCAACGCCGCCCCCATCGATATAGTTGAACTGGCTGCCGCTCTCTGTCATTTTCCGCAGCTTGAGCGCGTATCTCTCGGCAAGGATGATCCTATCCCCGCATCCGCGCGCGCAAGCCTTTGCCGTGCCTTTCCGGACATTGAATTCAATATTGTTGCGATATACGAGCTTTGCGGAGTCAGCGTGCGTGACGATGCCACCGAGATAGACCTCTCCGGCGGAAATGCCGCCGGCGTCGGCGAGCTTGTCGGGGCACTCGCGGATTTCCCCTCTCTCCGCCGTCTTACGCTCGGCAGAGTGCTGACGGTACCCGTCGAGACAAAGCTTGACCTGATCGCAAAATACCCCGACATAGAATTTGAAATGGTAGGTGTTTGCGATTTTTACGGCGTTACCGCCCGCGACGACGCCACAACCCTTGATATATCCGGCACATCCCCCGACGCGTCTCTCGCCAAAAAGCTCGCCTTCATGCCCTTTCTTGAAAGCGTATGCATGAAAAACTGCCCGCTTTCGGCGATACATCAGCTTGAGCTTGTGCGCGCCTTCCCCACTCTTGCGTTCGACTGGGACATCTGCGTTGCCGGACGCGGGATTGATCCCGCCGCCGAGACCGCCGACCTTGGCGGCGCCGAGGTGAAGGACCTTGACGAGGTCCGCGCGGCGATAGAGCTGCTGCCTCAGCTTAAATATCTTGATATGAGCGACTGCGGCATTTCAAACGAAGAGATGGCTGCGCTGCGCGACGAATACGAAAACGTGAAGATAGT
>CAUABN010000007.1:0-11437 GCA_958427275.1 uncultured Anaerotruncus sp. | reverse complement strand
GGGTACCTCCATTTTCTTTATGCTTCTTCTCTGTTTTTGCAAAAATACAAAGCCCATCTCTCACTTGAGATGGGCTTTGTCAGTAATCTGAGCCGCGCAAAAGCGCGGCTGTATCCATTATTTCCTGAATTCCGGCGGAAGGTATTCATCGGCTATCGCGTTGTTGAGGTAATATCTCAGCGAGCGGAGCGTTATCACGCCGCCGAACGTTCCGTCCCCGCCGCGCACAGCCACGCAGTGTGTTCTGCAAAGCTCGTCCGTAAAATCCGAAAGAAGATATATCTCGTTATCGCGGAAATCCTTGTTGAAATATGACACCGTGGGGGTCAGAAGCACGTTTTCGACCGCAACGCCGTCGAGTCCGACACGGATATCAAACGTAAGTATTCCTGACAAGGCGTTGTAATCATAGCCCTGCATACCGAGGAAATTGCCGAGCGAATACGAGCAGAACGCCGTATGCTCTCCGTCTGTGCTTTTTATATATTCTATCGGCTGTAAAACGTGCGGGTGCTGACCGAGAATTATATCCGCACCTGCGTCGCAGAGTATCTGTGCGACCTTTTTCTGCTCCTCGTTGACCTTCTGTGTATCCTCATATCCCCAATGGACCGATACGAGCACCACATCGGCGGCAGCCTTTGCCTTTGCCACCTCGCTACGGAGTTTTTCCTCAAATATCGTTCCGTAGTCCGGGGAATCCTTGCGCGGCTCCTTGTAAAAAGGAACGACAAGCGCCGAATCGGCGGCTACCGTTCGTCCGTTTGCGCCGTAGGTATACGCGAGCACGGCTATCCTCACGCCGTTGCGCTCGATAATACGAAGCGTGGCTTCGTCCTCGGCATCAAGATACGCGCCGACAGTCACCACCGGCAATGTACGCCAATAGTTTATAGTATTCAAAAGACCGCGCTCGCGCATATCGAGGATATGATTATTGGCAAGCGAAACGATGTCAAAGCCGAGGTCAACAAGATCGTCGGCGATATCCTGCGGGCTGTTGAAGAGCGGATATCCGGAATAGCCGAATTCAGCACCGCCGATGACCGTCTCCTGATTTATAAACGCCACGTCTGCGGCGGCAATGATAGATTCGACATTCTTATATATCGGTCTGAAATTGTATTTTCTGCCGCCTGCCTGTGCGCGGTCGGCAGCTTCCCATATTGCGGGACGGTAAAGAATATTGTCACCGCACGCGGCAAAGTTCACAATGATATCCGGCGGCAGCGGCTCTGTTCCGGGAGGCTCGGTAGTCGCCTCGGCTGTCGTCTCCGGAAGTGTTGTTTCGGGAGGCGATGTCTGCTCGACTGTCGTGACCCCGGCAGTCGCAGGCTCGGAGGTGTCCACGGTCCACGCCGAGGTAGCATCCCCGCCGCCCTGCGGAAGACATCCGCCGAGGGTCAGCATTACCGCAAGCCATGCAAGGATCAGCGCCGCCGCGCTCAGTCCTGTATTCTTTTTATTTCTGCTTTTTTCGGATGCTTTCAATTCTACCGCCGTTTCTTCCGGATGTGCCGTTGCCCTCCGGACGTTTTTTGTAATCAAACACCTTTGCACCGCGCAGCAGATTGCCCGTGGCGTGCTTGAGATAATCCAGCCGCTCGCCACCCAATGCGGCAATGCCGCGCACCGTCTCGGCGCGGTCGTCGCGCACGGCGCTGGTATGTATATCGCTGCCCACGGCTACTATATTGGCATTGTCTATCCAGCCGAGCAGTCTTTTGCGCTTCCACGGATTGCGCGTGCCTATGGAGGAAAGGTTGAGCTGTCCCTTCATACCAAGTGCAAAAAGCGCTTCCGCCGCCTCGGGATCGTACCTGTCAAGGTGAGCAAATATTATGGTAAAACCCGCCGCGCGTATCGCGCTCACCGTGTCAAGTATCTCGTCGCTCCACCGCGAAAACGGCATTTCGAGCAGTATGACCGACGTACCTATTATGCAAAGCTCGTCAAGCTCGGGCATGCGTTCAAGGTACTTGCACACAGCCACCTCGGCGCCGATGCATGTGGGGCACCACTCCGGGCGGCGTATTTTTTCGAATTCATTTGCCGCCGCGGCACGGACTCTGCGGAATTTATCGACGTTCGTACTTGTGGGATAAAAATGCGGCGTTGCAACGGCAATTCCGGCTCCCAGATCGCAAAGCTCGCTCATTTCATCAACGGTATCCGCCGCGCCTGTCGAACCGTGATCCGCACCGGGAAGTATATGTGTATGGAAGTCGAAATATACCGCGTCTCCGCTCATTGCCGTTTTTCCTCACTTCAATATGTTTATATGGATATTTTATCACAGACCCACCGTCGTGTCAACCGAAAACAAAAAAATACTCACCCTATCCGGGCACGCCAAGGTGCCCGGATAGGGTGAGGTTCAATACTCTATTTACTCCTCGTGTCATACGGGAGAATATTTTTACTGAGCCTTGTCGACCTCTGCGAGATAAGCTGCAATGGCAGTCTCGTATGCAGTGGTGCTGTTGTCGAGCGGCTCGTCGCCGAGACCTGTCCAGACGGAGATGTTATCAACATAGCTGTCGATCTTACCGCCGGTCTTGAGGCAGAGAGCGTAGTTCTCGATCAGACCCCAGTAGCCTGAACCGGTACCGGCAGCGTCGGGCTTGGAAACGCATACGAACTCGCCTCCGGGGAGAGAGTTGTCGCGGATCCATACCATGGGACCTTCAGCGGTCACCTGATATCTGACGGTGAGATCCTTGTCAACAAGAGGAGTCGCGCTCTTGTCGTAGGTAAGACCGTAGAGCTTCTTGACAATGGATGTTCCGGTATCACCGTCTTTGCCCGCAGCATAGGAATCGCCGTAAACGTCATAGGTGTACCATGAGCCGATAAAGCGGACCTGGTTATTGGCGCTTCCGTCGGCACGGAGGTGGAAGCTGTTGTATGTATCGTAGCCGTTGTAGTTGGCAAGCACGCAGACATAACGGGTCGCGGAGCCGACTGCGATGTAATGCAAGTCATACTGGATGGTGTAAAGACCGACTGCGGCGGGCTTCATGTAGCTGTCGCCGACCATGAGCATATAGGAGTCGGTAGCACCGTCAACATTGTTGGCGAGCTTGAGTTTACCGTCCTCAATGGTGTATGTGGTGGTGTTATCGGTCAGAGCGAAATCCTGATCGCCGTTGACCTTATTGCGAATCTGCCAGCCGAGGAGCTTTGCGACCTCTGCGCTGTCAGTGGTGTTGGCGAAGCTGTCGAAATCCTGATGGTAAACCATTATACCCTCGGGAATAGCGGGAACGGGGATCTCGGGAGCCTCGGTGGTAGCGGGCTCGGTGGGAGTGGGAGCCTTTGTGGTCTCCTGCTTTGTCGTGTGAGTGTCCGGTGCCTTGGTGTCGGCAGGCTTGGTGGTGCCGGGAGCCGCAGGCGCCTTGGTAGCGTCACCGGTGCCGCCAGACGGAGTATTGTTGTTATTGCACGCCGCAAAAACAACAAGCGTCATGATAAGCGCAAGAATAATTGCAATGGTTTTCTTCATGGTAGGTATGCTTCCTTTCTGAGAGCAGTGATTAATGTATGTTTATTTTATCACATTTTCAGCGCTTTGTCAACTTCCCGCTGATAAATAATCACAACTAAATTGCAAACTGCAAGCCCAATCCAGAAAAAATTCACAGTTTTGCGGCATCTGACCGCCGGGACTTGAAATCTGCGGCAACGTATGATATAATATATTATCCACTTGACTGCCCTGTCCGGGCGTGAAAGGTTCACACATTGATGGAAGATGTATTTACATATGTTGCCACATGTCTTTTCGGTCTTGAAAAGCCTCTCGGAGCCGAGATAGACGCCATGGGGCTTGAACGCGTATCGACAATGGACGGACGTGTTACATTCAGAGGCACCGCCGCCGACTGCGCGCGCGCAAATATCGGACTGCGCTGTGCCGAGCGCGTGTACATTCTCGTCGGCAGCTTTCCGGCTCCGACGTTCGACGCACTTTACGAAGGGACCAAATCGCTCGAATGGGAGCGCTTTATAGGAAGGGACGACGCATTTCCGGTAAAGGGACATTCGATAAAAAGCGCGCTGACCTCCCTGCCCGACTGCCAGAGCATAATAAAAAAAGCGATCGCCGACCGCATTGGCGGGAAGTACGGTCTTTTGCGCATGCCGGAGACCGGCGTGAAATACCAGATAGAATTTTTCATTTTCAAGGATGAAGCCTCACTGATGATAGACACCTCCGGTGTGGCGCTTCACAAGCGCGGATACCGTCCGGAAGCCAATGCCGCTCCGCTGCGTGAAACGCTTGCCGCGGCGCTCGTCATAAATGCCCGACTGCGCGCTGACGTTATGCTTTGGGACCCCTTCTGCGGCTCCGGCACGATAGCGATAGAGGGCGTTATGCTTATGACGAACCGTGCGCCCGGGCTTTTCCGCTCCTTTGCGGGAGAAAAATTCGCCGCACTGCCGTCCGGGATATGGGAGGCTGCGCGCGACGAGGCGGAAGCAGCCGTGCGGGACACCGACTTCCGTGCACGCGGCTCGGATATTGACCCGGACGCGATCGAAACAGCCCGCGCAAATGCGCGCCGCGCCGGCGTTTCGAAGTATATCGAGCTTTTCACCGCCGATGCGACGAAGATCAAAAAGCCCGACTGCCGCGGAACGCTCATATGCAATCCGCCTTACGGCGAACGCATGCTGAGCATGCGCGACGCCGAGGAGCTTTACCGCGCAATGGGCAGGACCTTCCGCGCAATGGAGCCGTGGCAGGTGTATGTTCTCACCTCGTGCGAATACTTTGAAAAGCTGTACGGCAGGCGCGCCGACGCCGTGCGCAAGCTGTACAACGGAATGATCCCCTGCTTCCTGTATCAGTTCTTCAAAAAACAGGCGCAGGAAATGAAATGATATAACGGGGTATTAAAAGCTCAAACCGGGTTTTTAATGCCCCGTAGCAATTGGTGCCGGCGTCACAAAGAATTATTTCAAAATTAGAATATCTGATTTAATACGCGGTATATACCACGGCAACAAATGAATTTTAAAATTTATCATTATAAATAATTTCATAGATACGGTCCCGCCGACCGTATCCGGAGGTATTGATGCTAACATTAAAGGAGATAAGAAAAAGCTATGTCACGGGAGCCACGACCGTCGAAGCGCTGAAGGGCGTGTCACTCTCATTCCGCGACAGCGAGTTTGTGTCCGTTCTCGGTCCCTCGGGCTGCGGAAAGACGACGCTGCTGAACATCATAGGCGGACTTGACAGATACACATCCGGTCAGCTCGAAATAAACGGCAAGCCGACCGACTCGTTTTCCGACCGTGAATGGGATGCTTACCGCAACCATTCGGTTGGTTTTGTTTTTCAGAGCTACAACCTGATCCCACATCAGTCCGTGCTCTCAAACGTAGAGCTTGCTCTGACGATATCCGGCGTTGCCCGCGCCGAACGCCGCCGCCGTGCCAAGGCGGTGCTTGAGCGCGTCGGACTCGGCGATCAGCTCGAAAAAAAGCCCAATCAGATGTCGGGCGGACAGATGCAGCGCGTGGCGATAGCGCGTGCGCTCGTGAATGACCCCGACATTCTGCTTGCAGACGAGCCGACGGGCGCGCTCGACTCCGAAACGAGCGTACAGGTAATGGAACTTCTGAAGGAGGTCGCACGCGACCGCCTTGTGATAATGGTTACGCACAACCCCGAGCTTGCCGAGAGGTATTCGACGCGGCTTGTCCGGCTGCTCGACGGCAGGATAATCGACGATTCCGACCCTTACGAACCGTCGGCAGACGAAAAGCGACGCTCCGATGAAAAGCGCGCGGGAAGCGACGCAAAAAAGAGCGCGCGACAGAGCGGAAAGACCTCTATGTCCTTCCTCACGGCACTGTCACTCTCGCTGAACAACCTTATGACCAAAAAGGCGCGCACACTGCTGACTTCATTCGCGGGAAGCATCGGAATTATCGGCATTGCACTGATACTGTCGCTCCAGACCGGCATTCAGGCGTATATTTCGCGAATGCAGGAGGACACGCTGTCCTCCTACCCGATAACGATAGAGGCGGAAAGCGTTGACATGACAAGCCTCATCGCCTCGATAGGCGGGAGCCGTCCGAATAGCGACGTTATAGAGCACGAGGACGGCAAGATATATGCCAACAATATCTATACAGAGCTGGTAAACACGATGCTCTCCGAGATACGCTCAAACGACCTCGTGGCATTCAAAAAAATACTCGACGACACAGACAACGAATTTGCGCAGTATGTCTCATCGGTGAAATACACGTATGATATCGATCTCAACGTTTACAGGAACGATACCGCGGAAGGACTTATAAAGGTAAATCCCAGCCCTCTGCTTGCGAAAATGATGTCATCTGCCGGCGCGTCTCTCACGCAGGAGATGAGCGGCATGGCATCCACTATGTACCGCATGAATGTGTGGGAGGAGATGATCGACGACGAAGCGCTGATGCATGCGCAGTACGACTGCATCGCGGGACGCTGGCCCGAAAAATACAATGAGGTCATGATAGTCGTTGACAAAAACAACTCGGTGAGCGACCTTGTGCTTTATACCCTCGGCATAAAGGACCAGGCAGAAGCCGTAAAGATGTTTGAGCAGATGATGCGCGGCGAAAAGATAGAGACATCCGACTCGGTGTATTCATATGAAGATTTTCTCGGACTCAAGTTCACCATGCTGACGACGCCGGACGGCTACGCGTACAACGCGGAAAGCGGCATCTGGGAGGATATCAGCGGAGAGGGCGAAAAGAACGGCGAAAAGAACACCGAACGGCTTGAAGCGGCACTCGCAGAACGCGGTGTTGAGCTGAACGTTGTCGGAATAATACGTCCGAGCGCAGAGGCGGTAGCTTCCTCGATAGGCGGCTCGGTGGTCTACACATCGGCTCTCACGCGCGAATATATAAAGCTCACCGAGGACAGCGCGGTCATAAAGGCGCAGATAGCCGACCCGGACACCGATATCCTCACCGGTATTCCCTTTTCACGTTCTGAAGGCTCGGAGGTGACGATAGAGGACGTCATGGCATATATTGCCACGCTTCCCGAGGAACAGCGCGCCCAGCTTGAAGGATATATCGCCACAATGACAGAGGAGCAGGTGGTGGCTATGTTCAAGCAGTATATTCCGACGACGGACGCTACCTACGAGGGCAACCTGAAAAAACTCGGCAGGGCTGCGCTCGACTCGCCGAAAACGATAAGCATTTACGCAAAAACGTTCAGCGACAAGGATAAAATATCCGAGCTGATCGAAGCCTACAACAAAAAGGTCGAGGGTGAAGGACACGACGAGCTTACGATAAAATATACCGACTATGTAAAGCTGCTCATGTCCTCCATCACCACGGTCATCGACGTCATCTCCGGCATTCTTATCGCTTTTGTTGCGATATCTCTTGTGGTATCTTCGATAATGATCGGAATAATCACGTATATATCGGTGCTCGAACGCACAAAGGAGATCGGCATCCTTCGCGCCATGGGCGCATCGAAGCAGGATGTATCCCGCGTATTCAATGCCGAGACCTTTATCGTGGGCAGCGTTTCCGGTTTGATCGGTATCGGCATAACGCTCATATTGCTGATACCCACAAATATTGCGATCCACCATTTCTCCGGAATGGAGAACATCGGCGCGGTCCTTCCGCTTCTCGGCTCGCTCGGGCTTATCGCAATAAGCATCCTCATGACGCTTATTGCGGGACTTCTCCCCTCCCGACTTGCGGCTAAAAAGGATCCCGTCATAGCCCTCAGAAGCGAATAAAAAACACACAAAGAGGCTGTTAAAAGCGCACTGCTTTTAGCAGCCCTCTCGGAAATGAAGGCAGAAGGTCCTATCATTTTTTCAGGGTGTGCTTCGCCGCAGCGAAGCACACCCTGAACTTTATTATATACAATTTTCATTAAAGCCGAACGGCTGTGGCCGGTTCGCCGCTCACTGCTTTACGTAGAATGTTTGGCGCGGTCCGGTGTCGTTCATAAGCGTATCCGGCGAGCGGAATTTTACCGCAAACAGCCATGTATCGTAAAGATCTCCCACGCAGCCGCCGAGATGCAAGGCAAGCATTATGCCCGCCAAAATACGGTCAAGTCCGCTCCGGCACACCAGCATAGGGATAAGGAATACCGGAATAAAGACGCAGAAAGGAGCCAGCAGCGCGATAAGAGCCGTGCGACGGTAAACATAAATATCCGGAACGCCGCAATATGCCACCGACAGTGTAAAACCGAATTTAAGTTTTTGCCGTGTTATCAGCCAATATGCCGCACCGTGAGTCAGCTCGTGCAGGACAAGATACGCCACGATGGTCACTATGAATATCAGATACCGTGAGAGTATATTTTCAAACACACCGGAAACATCCGCGCTTCCGTCCTTTATGCCGTCGAGCGGCCTCAGGACAGCCCAGAACAGCGCCATGAGCAGTACGTAAAGTCCCACGGTCAGCACCGACAGAAGGATCTGAAGTACCGTCATGCGGCACACAATAGCCACGCAGATCACAGCGAAAAGCGCAGGTATCCCGGTAAGGAACAATTGCACCGATATCTTGGCGCGCAATACCTGCCACGGAACTACCGGCAGAGACTGTAAAAGCCACAGGCTTTTACCCTCCAGTGAAACCGACGGGGCGACCATATCGTTCATTGAAGCAGCCGTGCAGACAGCCGCAATAAAAATGATATTTGTCACATCCGGCAACCACGCAAGGTTCTGTCCCATCATTGCCGCCAGATCGTTTCCCTTTATGAGCATCAGCACGCCCAACACGGGAAGCATAATCACGCCCATACCGCAGTTCAGCATATAATTGGGACTTGCGGTAAAGCGCGAAAATTCCTTTTTGAGGAGCGCCGCTCCGACACTGCCGCGCTTTAGCGTACCTTCCACGTACCTGTGCTTTGCTACCGGTCCGGAGGATGTTACGATCCTGATAAAGCTGCGTGATATGAGCCACCACATGAGACCGAACAGCGCCATAACGACCGCCGACACAATAAGCATTGCAAGCCAGTCGCCGGTGCCGACTCTGCCGAAAATGTAAATGGGATATGCCGCTCCCTTTATTTTTTCACCGTACAGCACGGCATTTTCGGCGAGGTCTGCAATGATCTGTCCTGCCTTGCTGTAGAAGAAATAATACGCGGCGATAAACACCAGTGAAACGATGACGGTAATGAAGCGCTTGTTTTTCAGCTTCAGGATTATCTTTGCGACCACCCAGCCGAGAGCCGCGGAAAGCGTAAGCACGAACACGGATACAAGGAACACGGTGAGCAATGCTCCGACAACTGCCGAAACAGTCAGGTGCGCAAAAATGAGGTAGACTGCCACGGCGGGGATCATCACAACGCCGGAGTACATGAGTCCCATAAGGTAAACTGCGAGCAGTCTTGACGTCATAATGATACGCACCGGTATCGGCATGGAAAGCAGCAGGTCGTTATCCTTGGCAAGATAAAGCCCCGAATATGTATTGAATACACTGCCGAAGGCACCAAGGAATACCGCCATAAGCCCCATTATCGCAAAGTAAAGCCAATCCATCCCCACAGAAACCATAGAGACGCAGAGACCGAGCGAAACGAACGTGAATATTCCGCCGAGCAACACGATCATGAGGATCGCAAAAAAGATAAGATACGCCGCCGTTGCGCCTTTTGAACGTGCACGATTCTTTTTTGCATCATAAAAGTAGCTTTTGAATATCTCAAAAAGCTGTTTTTTTACAAGCACGCGAAGCATGGATCAGCCCTCCAGTTCAAGGAACACATCCTCAAGCGAAGCGTCTCCTCTGACTTCTTCCATAGTACCGGAACGTATCAGTTTTCCGCCCTTGATTATCGCGACCTTGTCGCACAGCTTTTCCGCCACCTCAAGAACGTGCGTTGAGAAGAATATCGCTCCGCCCGCGTTGCAGACCTCGCGCATCATGCCCTTGAGCAGGTGCGCCGCCTTGGGATCAAGCCCCACGAAAGGCTCATCCATGATTATCAGCCTCGGCTGATGAATCCACGCCGCGATTATCGCCAGCTTTTGCTTCATACCGTGCGAATATGCGGCTATCGGCTGAGCCAGATCGCCGGTTATCTCGAACATATCCGAATACTTATGTATACGTTCGGTCCGCACGTCGGCGGGAACGCCGAATATATCCGCAATGAAGTTCAGATACTTTATACCCGTCATGTACTCGTAAATATCAGGATTATCGGGGATATACGCTATCTTGCGCTTGCAGGTCAGCGGATCGTCCTTTATCGATGTACCGTCTATGAGTATCTCTCCGGCGTCAAACTGAAGTATTCCAACCACCGATTTGAGAGTGGTCGTCTTGCCCGCGCCGTTATGACCGATAAAGCCGTATATTTCGCCGGGCTTTATCTCAAGGCTCAGGTCATCTACGGCTTTTTTCTCGCCGTACTGTTTGGTCAGATGTGTGATCTTAAGCATATTATCTCTCTTTCCCGCAGCGCGGAGCACGCGTCGTTACCGCCGCAAACCCGCGCTCACGCGTAAACCCGATCGCTGCATTTATCACCTGTTCTTTTGTAAGCATAAAATTTCGCGGCATAGCCACCTCCGTAAGGAAACCAATGTTGCGCTACATGCGTTTCCTTAATACAGTGTATTATATTATATCGTTTGCGCGTCCGGTTGTCAACGGTCATTTATTATTTTTTTAGTTATTTGTAGTGTTACAATGCCAACAAGAACAAGTTTGTGGAAAAGCAAGCTAAGGTCGAAGCCAAGGAATAAATCGATGATCTGTACAAAGCGATCAACGAAGACCGTGTTGAACATGGTAAAAAGCCTTTGAAATTCGACGGCTATGAAGTAAAGGAAGAGAGCGAGGAGTAAAAGGAAAACTACTTTGACGATAACAGTCAGGGCGGTAATACAAGCGGCTATGGGACACCGCCGAGGCTGCCAACAGAAAGGAAAATACGGAAATACATACCCGAATGGGACGTATATATCTGCCCGGAGCATAAATATCCGGAATACGTGACCACAGACAGAAACGGTTACAAGGAATACAAATGCAAGGGCGACAGATGTGCAAATTGTCCGAGACGGGAGGAATGTTTAAGTGCGAAACAGGAAAGAAAGAGCTTACGACGTCACGTATGGGAAGATTTCAAGGTTATGGCGTATGCCTTTCCCATACGGAAAAGGGTAAGAGTATTTACAAGAGGAGAAAGGAAACGGTGGAACGCAGCTTTGCCGTTTCCAAAGAATTACACGGCCTCCGTTATTGCCGTATGCGGGGGCTTTCTAAGGTTGCCGAGCAGTGCCTGCTTACTGCCGCCGTGCAGAATATGAAGAAAACAGCACACCTGTGCCGGAGGGGTACCTCCATTTTCTTTATGCTTCTTCTCTGTTTTTGCAAAAATACAAAGCCCATCTCTCACTTG
>CAUABN010000006.1:0-12195 GCA_958427275.1 uncultured Anaerotruncus sp. | reverse complement strand
AGACCACCGCTCCCGAGAAGAAGGGCTGCGGATCTTCCGTTGCAGCTGCCGCCGTCGCCGTATGCGCGATCTTCGGCTCCGCTGTCGTTATCAGAAGAAAGAAATAAGGACTATGATCCATACATAAACCCGTCCCCCGGCGCTGTCGCGCCGGGGGTCCTGTTGGCGTCACCGGGGTTTGGTCTGCCCCTTGACCTTCACACGGTTTTACGCTATAATATATATGTAAAACAAATCGCAAAAGGACGGTACACGGCATGTTTTCGGAGATCATACATGAGATCGAACAGCACACAAGAATAATCATTCACCGCCACACCAAGCCCGACGGCGATGCTATCGGCAGTCAGGTCGGTCTTGCGGAGCTGATACGTGAGAACTTTCCGGAAAAAGAGGTATATATAACCGGCGACGCGCCCGGGCGCTACGGCTTTATAGCCGGCTCGACGCCGGATGCGGTCCCCGACTCCGCATACGACGGGGCGCTTGCCATCATTCTTGACACGTCCGCGCCCGCGCTGATATCCGACGACCGCTGGCACACCGCCGCGCGCACCGCGCGGATAGACCACCACATCTTCATTGAAAAAATAGCGGACGTTGAGGCGGTCGATAATACCTATGAAAGCTGCTGCGGACTCATTGCGGAAATGGCGCGCAGTTGCGGCTGGCGGCTCACACCTGCGGCTGCAAGCGCGATATACACGGGCATGGTGACGGATTCGGGGCGCTTTCGCTATTCCTCGACAAACGCGCGCACCTTTGAGCTGGCGGCTTACCTGATGAGCCAGCCCATCGACACCTCCGCCATCTACTCCGAGCTTTACACCGACGACTGGCGCATGATACGCGCACGCGCCTCGTTCGTCATGAAGGTCCGCTTTACCGAGCACGGCGCGGGCTATATCTACACGACGCGTGAGGAACTTGCCGCCTCGGGTCTTGACTCGTTTACCGTTTCCCGCGGCATGGTGGGCGTCATGTCCGACGTGCGCGGCGTGAACGTGTGGGTCAACTTTACCGAGACCGACGCAGGCGTGCTTGCCGAAATTCGCTCAAACAGATACAATATAAATCCCATTGCGGTAAAATACGGCGGCGGCGGTCACGCCATGGCGAGCGGAGCAACGCTCCCCGACCGCGAAACAGCCATGGCTATGCTTGGCGATCTTGACGCTGTGGCAAAAGGAGACGGCAATGAATAATTACGAAGTCAAAAAGGCGATCCTTGAAAAGATCAGAGAATACAAAAGCATTATCATCTCGCGCCATGTGCGTCCGGACGGCGATGCGGTAGGCTCCACGCTGGGACTGGCGCGCATTCTCCGGCTGACATTCCCGGAAAAACAGGTATACGTGGTGAACGGCGACTACGCGGAATACACCGCGTTCCTCGGCAACGAGGACGCGCAGCCCGACGCAGCCTGCTACGCGGGAAGTCTTGCCATCGTAATAGACACGGCAACGCCCGACCGCATATCGAACAAAAGCTGGCAGTCGGCGCGCGAGGTGATAAAGATAGACCACCACATAGACGTTGCCCCGTACGGAGACATCGCATGGGTGGAGGAGCACCGTTCATCGGCGTGCGAAATGATAGCGGACTTTTACATGACCTTCCGCGAGGAGCTGAAGATAGACCGCGAGGCGGCGACCTGCATTTATGCGGGAATGGTGACAGACTCGGGGCGCTTCCGCTTCCGCAGCGTCTCGGGCGAAACGCTGCGCTGCGCCGCGGCACTGCTTGATCTCGGCGTGGATACCGACACGCTGTTCGCTCACCTCTACCTTGAAAAGCTCGATGCCTTCCGCTTCCGCGCTTACGTCTACGAAAACATAAAAATGACCCCTCACGGCGTGGCGTACATCTATGTTGACCGCGCAATGAAGGAACGCTTTTCGCTTACCGACGAGGAGGCGTCAAATGTCGTGTCCTGCCTTGACTCGATAAAAGGCAGCATAATCTGGCTCGCCTTTATCGACAACGCCGACGGCGCAACCATCCGCGTGCGTTTGCGCTCGCGCTTTGTGACGGTGGACAAGCTCGCCAACAAATACCGCGGCGGCGGTCATGATTGCGCCAGCGGAGCCACGCTCATGTCGCCGGACGAGATACCCCTGCTGCTTGCAGACGCCGACGCGCTGATAGCGGACTACAAGGAAAACAACGGAGGCTGGATGTGAGAATACTTGTTACGAACGACGACGGGATAGCCGCGCCCGGTATCGCGGCTCTTGCACGCTTTGCCGTGCGCCTTGGCGAGGTCACCGTGATAGCGCCCCGGAGCGAGCAGAGCGGAAAAAGTCATTCCATTGACCTTGTTTCGCCGTTTGAAATAAAAAAAGTGCCGTTTCCGGCAGTTCCCGAGGTTTTTGAGGCATACTCGGTGGCATCTACCCCCGCCGACTGCGTGCGCTACGGAGTTCTGGCGCTCGGCGGCGAGTTTGACCTTGTACTTTCGGGCATAAACCGCGGCTTTAACCTCGGCGTGGACATAGTTTATTCCGGCACTGTGGGCGCAGCGTTTGAGGCGGCGTATTTCGGCATCCGCTCGCTTGCGCTTTCCACCGACTGGCTGGCATTCGGCGACAGCACACGCGAGCCTGTCTCGCTTGCCACGCTTGAGCGCATATGGGACTACGTGACCGCGAACGATCTTTTCGCGCACGATTCCATCTACAATATAAATATCCCCATGGATCCGGGCACGATACTTCCCACGCGCCAGGGCGGTCCGTACTACCGCGACGTTTTCAACGATCTCGGCGACGGGACATTCAAGCCGCACGGCGTGTGCGTGTTCAAAAACGGGCATGACCTTGAGGTGGATGCCGACGCCGTGACCGACGGATATATTTCGGTAACTCCGCTCACCATCGACCGCACTGACAGAAAAGCGCTGGAAGTGTTGCGGTCCGCAGGTAAATAAATATCACAAGGGGCTGTTAAAAACCCGATGTTTTTAACAGCCCCTTGTTGAATGCGTGACTGCGCACTCCGGCTTTAATCAGTCGGAAAGCGGGACGCCGTTTGCGTCGGTGGTGTAACCGTCCTTCCCGATGATGTAGAATATGCCCTCAACAAGTCCCCATATCTGCATGGGAACAGCGCCGATGCCGCATGTGCATACGGACAGAAGCAGCTGAAGAAGGCCGCGCTTGTTGAAGCCGAGGTAGAAGTTGTGTATGCCGAGAGAGCCAAGGAATATTCCCAGCAGACCGGCGGCAATTTTGGACTTGCTGTTGGCAGCGGGAGGTGTGGGCTGTGCAGGCTGCTGAATCGGCTGAGCCGGCTCCCCGGCAGTCTTGGGGGCATCCGCTCCTGCAGGTGTGCCGCAGGAAGGGCAGAATCCGGCGTCATCCGGAAGCTCGGTACCGCAGTTTTTACAGAACATGATAATTTCCTCCTTGTGAGGCGGGATATATTATGACTCGCCTCTATTTGATGTCATTATATCACAAAAGAATATGACTGTCAACAGAAATTATTCAAGAACATCCAGCGGAGTGCCCTGTGCGTCGGGCAGCGTTACTCCGAGCAGTTTTGCATATGTGGGCGCTTCATTCACGATGCTACCGCCCTCAACGACGGCGCCCGCGCGGATGTGCGGTCCCTTGGCGCAGAACACAGGCCGGGGACCCTTTTCGGGCAGATAGCCGTGCGTTGCATGACCGAAACGGAAGTCGGTAAGATCCAGCGGAGCCAGAAGCGGCTCGCGGCAGCTGTCGGAGTAGGAGGTGTAGCCGTCGCTTTCGATGCAGAATGCGAAATCGCCGTCAAGATGCTCCTTTTCGCGCGTCTCCTCGCGTGTAAAGACCTCGGAGATGCCGTATATTCCTTCGTCACGCAGCTTTTTCAGCTCGCTGTAAAGGTAGTCGTAGGTCTCCTTGTCGTTCGGATCGTGCAGGTAAATGAGCGAGGACATTGCGTTGGAGCGGCAGTATGCCTTCCACTCGGTCACATTGCCCTTGGCATCAGCCTTGAGAAGTCCCATACGGGCAAGAAGAAGGTTCGGCTTGATGGTGCGCTTTATATCGAGCTGACCGTGGTCGCTGACAAGGATGAAATCGGTGTTTTCAAGCTCGCCGATCGCCTCAAGAGCCTCGCCGAGGTCGCCGATGGAGCGGTCAACGATGTCGAGCGCGGGCTTGAGCCAGTCGCCGAATACGCCGTTGGTATGGCGGCCGCTGTCAATATTGCCGTTGTGGACGAAGGTCACCTCGGGCTTGAATTTGCGGATGATGTCGCAGCAGCACTTTACAAGGAAGTCGTCCACCTGCGGGTGGATCCAGAAGTTCTTGCGCCCGGTCTTTACGTATGAGGGCGGGAGCAGGTAGCTGTTGGCTTCAATTATGTCGATGACCTCGGGCTTGGAGCCTGCACGCTCAAAGGATGAGCGCAGGGTGTCGCCTGCCTTGGGCATCCAGTATTCGTCTATCAGCCAGTCAATGTCGGGATGGCAGCCGGTAACGGGCCAGAAAACCGACGCCGTGGTGTAGCCCGCCTCGTGCGCCGCGGTAAAGATGTCCTTTACGCGGATAACATCGGAAAACCACTGCCAGCTGTCCTCCTTGCTGTCAAGCGAGAAGGAATAGTTGCTCACCACGCCCGTTTTTTCGGGGTAGCAACCGGTCATCATAGAGACGTGTGCGGGGTATGTAACGCTGGGGTAGATCGATTTCATCTTTTTTGCGCGCGCGCCGCCGGCAAGATACTTTTGAAAGTTTGGGCAGGTGGCGAGATATTCAAGGTCTTCGCAGACAAGTGCATCAACCGAAAAGACCAACAGACGTCTTTTTTTGTTCTCTTGCATGGATATTCTCCTTAAATTCAGAAATTACATATTGATTTCCGGGTAATTTCATGGTACAATACATGTAATATCACCGCGGAGGTTTGAGAATGAGTCTTACAATGTCGGAAATAGCAGAGAAGATAGGTGTTTCGACAGCCACGATATCGCGCGTGCTGAACGGCGACCGCAGCGTGACTCTCGAAATGCGCGAGCGTGTAATGTCGGCGCTTGAGGATAGCGGCTATCATAAGCGCCCGCGGCGCTCGTCGGCGCGTTCGCGCAACGACCGCACGGTAATGATAATCGTAGCTCAGCTGCACAATCCCATAACGCTCGGATTTATTGACGGTATACGCCGCCGCCTTGCCGACGCCGGCATGAGAACGGTGATAACACTCAGCGATTACAGCCCGGAGACCGAGTGCGACATGCTCGAATATGCCGGTCGCGGCGGTTATTCCGGTATATTTATGCTGAATGCGGTGGAATGTGCCCGCCTGCTCTCACTGCTCGATACCATGGCGGCGCCCGTGATATTCGTCAACCGCTACCCGCGCTCACGCGACTGCGACGTGGTGACGGTGGACAACTACCGCACAGGCTATCTTGCCACAAAATATCTGACCGACCGCGGTCACCGCACGATAGCCCATATTGCCGGTCCGCGCACCTCGATGACCTGCCGTGACCGCGAACGCGGCTTTGGCGACGCCATGCGCGACGCAGGGCTTGAATGCGACCCGTCGCATTGCGTATTTTACGGCGACCGTAGCTACAAAAGCGGCTGCGAGGTGGGCGAGAGGATAGCAGCCATGCCGCCCGAGGAGCGTTTTACGGCTGTTTTTTCGGCGACCGGCGTAATGGCGGCGGGCATGGTGGACCGTCTGCGCGCACACGGCGTGCGCGTGCCGGAAGATGTTTCGGTAATATGCAGCGATGATTACAGCCGCGATTACATGCCCTGTCCGATAGATTTTACGACCTACGAGCAGGACCCCGGAATGATGGGGGAGACTGCCGCGGAGCTTATGCTCGAACGTGCGGCGCATCCCGCGCGACCGCCGAAATGCATTGTTTTTCCGCCCGTGCTCACCGAGCACGACAGCGTAAGGAACAAGGGCTGAGCCGGCGCCGCCGAGACCAATGTCGTCGGGATGTTAAAAAACTCATATTGAGTTTTTTTACATCCCTTTTATTACTTCATATAAAGTCCGCCGTTTACATCCACAACATCACCGGTGATGTAGGAGGAAAGGTCGGAGGCAAGGAAGAGCACGGCGTTTGCGATATCATCGGGGGTGCCGAAGCGTCCCATGGGGATAGTGAGCTTAGGATCATCCTTGGGATCGGTGAGCCATGAAAGCCCCTTTGCCATTGCCGTGAGCGTTCTGCCGGGGCAGACGCAGTTGGATGTGATGCCGTACTGTCCGCCCGAGAGCGCAAAGCACTTGGACATATTGAGGACCGCCGCCTTTGCGGAGCTGTATGCGCAGGAGGAGGACCTTCCGCCGCGCTCGCCCGCCATGGACGAGATGTGTACGAGCCTGCCGTAGTTCTGCTCTTTCATTATTTCATACACTGCCTGAGTGCAGAAGAACACGCTCTTTATATCAAGCGTCTGCATTCTGTCCCAGTCCTCAAGCGTGATCTCGTCAACGCGCGCGGTGCCGGTGATGCCGGCATTGTTGACCCAGATGTCAATCCTGCCGTAAACCTCGCGCAGAGCAAAAATATTGTCGCGCAGGTGGTCAAAATCGGTAACGTCAAGGCGGCGGAACTCGGCGTTCTGCCCCTCGGCTCTGATAGAAGCGGCGACCGCTTCGCCCTTTTCGGCATTTATGTCGGTGATTATGACCGATGCGCCGAAATCGGCAAGACGGCGTGCTATCGCCTCGCCGATTCCCTGACCGGCGCCCGTTACGACCGCTGTGCGGCCTTCAAGAAGAATTTTGTTCATCGGATAACTCCTTTTTTCATTCAAAGGGCGCGAAAGCCCTCAAAATAATGCGCTCCCTCAACGTCTGCGACGGTATATTTCGCCGTAAACGAGGTGTTGTGTATGCCCGCGATCTTTACATTCGGATTTTTAAGCTCCTCGGGCAGGTGCGAATCGTCAGCCCAGCGCTCTACGCTGAAATGACCGTCCGGATACACGTGCATGGTGGTGATGGAGGTGTTCTCCAGGCGCACCATCTGCCACACGTCGCGTATCGGCACATTCAGCAGTTTTGCCATGATGAGCTGTATCGTAAGCATGTGCGACACAACGGCGATCTTTTTGCCGTCCTCCTCGCGCGCGATGCGGCAGAAGGACTCGACCGCGCGGTTCTGGACCTCAAGAAACGTCTCTCCGTCCTCCATGTGAAGCAGGTCGGGCTTGTGCTCCCAAAGATCGATCTGACCGGGCCAGCGTGCTTCTATCTCCTCCTTGCCGAGGCCCTCCCACTTGCCGCAGTGGATCTCGCAAAGCCCACGGTCGGTAAGAAGCGGGATATCACGTCCGCCGCGCACGCACTCGGCGGTCATCATGGTGCGCTTGTAGGGGCTTGACCATATGCGGTCAAGCGCCACGTGCGACATCGGTTCGGTCAGCGAGCGTGCCTGAGCCATGCCGCGGTCGTTGAGCGGCTGGTCGGTGCTGCCGACGAATTTGTAAAGGCGATTGTTTTCGGTCTCGCCGTGCCGTATAAGATAAATTTCAGTCATTTTTGTGACAATAGCCTTTCTTGCGGCTCCACCGCCGACCATTTACACAGCCTTCGGTGAAGAATATCGATTTCGAGGTCCGGCTTTTTCCGGACCTTACAGAACCTTTTGCGCCGCAGACAGCGCCGCGTCCCTCAGCGTTTCGGAAAGCGTGGGATGAGCCACGATGACATCGCGCCAGTCTGAAGCCTTCATGCCCGAGCGCACCGCGAGGGCGGCGGCAGTGATGATCTCACAGGAGGCTGCCCCGACCGCGAAAACGCCGAGCATGGCGCCGCTCTTTTTGTCGGCAACGACATAAACACAGCCGGAAGCATTCTCGGCAAGCGCCATTCCGTTTGCGGCGTAGTCGGCTTTGCCGACGACAGTCTCGATGCCGCGCTTCTCAGCCGCGGCAGGAGTGATTCCAACAGCGGATATCGACGGTGCGGAGTAAATGCAGCGCGGAAGCGCGGAAAGGTCAAGCTCCTGCGCGTCGTCGCCGGCAAGTATCGCTTCGGCGGCGACCTCCGCCTCGGCATACGCCGCGTGAGCGAGCATTGCGCGCCCGGTCACGTCGCCGATTGCGTAAATATGCGGCGCCGAGGTGCGCATGCGGCTGTCGGTAACGATAGCGCCGCGCTCGGTCCTGAGTCCCAGCGCTTCAACGTCAATCCCGGCAAGGCGCGGTCTTCTGCCGACTGCCGCAAGCACGGCGTCCGCATCGGCGGTCCCTCCTGCGGTGATCACACGCAGACCGTCGCCTGCGCGCTCAACGCGCTCGACGGGCGAGCCGCAGAGAAAGCGTATCCCGCGCTCCTCAAGTCCGCGGCGCACGCGCGCGGCGGCTTCCGGCAGCTCGCTGCCCAGAATATCCGGCATCGCCTCGATAACTGTGACCTCCGCCCCGAACGAGCGGTAAGCCGAGCCAAGCTCAAGCCCTATAACACCGCCGCCGATGACGGCAAGGCGGCGCGGAAAGCGCCCCGCATCGGTCATTTTGTTCGGCGTGAGCGCTGCCGTGCTGTCGCGGCAAAGCTCCGCGCCGGGGAAGGGCGGGCACCACGGGTCGGAACCGGTGGCTATGATAATATCGTCGGCGCGGTATTTTTCCGTGCCGTCGGACACCTCGGCGCCAGCGCCGACGGTGGCTTTTTTGTTTATAACGGTCACGCCTGCGGCGCGGAGCAGTCCTGCCACGCCGGAGCGGAGGCGCTCTGTAACGCCGTCGCGCCCGCGGACTATCGCATTCATCGAATATTCGCCCGCGCCGCGCAGAATGCCCGCCTCGGTCAGCTCGCGCAGGCGGTCAAGCGCCGCCGCTTTGTCAAGCAGATATTTCGTCGGGATGCACCCTACGTTGAGGCATGTCCCGCCGAGGTTTTCAGCCTCGAAAAGGCAGACCGACCTCCCGGCACGCGCAAGCCTTGCGGCGGCGGTGTACCCTCCGGGGCCGCCGCCTATAACGATCACATCAAATTTTTTCATTCTGTCCCTCAGATGAGCATGAGAGCGGGGTCACCCAGACGCGCCTTAAGCTCGCTCATGAGCGAGAGTGCGGTCCTGCTCTCCCATACGCGCACGTCAAAGGCGGCGCTTACGGTTATCCTTTTGCCGTCGCCATCGACCGCAACGCCGAACGCGGCGGTCTCGGGTGTGCGCAGGGGCGGGGTAAAGCTGTCAACTCCCCAGCCGGAGGCATCGAAAACGGTAAACGCAGCGCCGTCCACGGAGGACATGTCCCCGCCGAGTATCGCCGCAGCGTTTGCCGCCGCAGTGCGGGCTATCGCGCCGAGTCCGAGCGCCGATGCGTTTGCCACAGCAGAGGAAACGGTCCCGTTATCGCCGCAGACCGCTATTGCGGCTGCGCCTGCGGGAAGGACCTTCTGCACGCCGCCTGCATAAACGACACCGAGCAGAGGATATCTTTCGGCAAGGCGGGGCAGCGCCATCATAACGAAGTGAGCGGGAGTAGCCTCCGCCGCATCACAAAGAGACATGACCGCCGCGGCGTCGGCAGACACCGAGACAGAGAAGACGGGCGCGGCTGCGGAGCTTTCCCAACGGCGGGCGAGCGAATCGCGCATACGTCCGGTGGGGATGGTATCGGCGGGAGCCTCTGCAGGCTCCGCTTTGACCTCCTTTGCCGCCGCCTCTGCGGCTGCGCGCACATCCGACGCCTTTATAAAGCTGCCGTTTGACGCCGCCACATGCTCAAGCTCCACGCCCAGCTCCGCCGCCAGCTTTTTGGCGTTCGGCATTGCGGGGAAGCTGACCACTACGGGTCTGCCCTTGGGCATGGAAAGCGTAACGGGCTTTGACTCCTCGGCTTTTTTATCAGCCATAACGGGAACAAAATCATCCCCGTCGTCCTCCTCGACAGGAGCCGCAGCGGGTGCGGGAGCTGCTTCGGGTGCGGGAGCCGCTTCGGTCGCAGCGCCCGATTTTGCCGCTTCAAGGTCGGCGGCATCGCCTATGGTGAGCAGGAGCGTTCCCGCATCCACCTTTTCGAATTCGCTTACAAATATTTCGGTGATGAATCCCTTGGCAAAGCTCTCGATGGGAAGCACCGCCTTGTCGGTCTCCACCTCCATAAGCACGTCGCCCTTGCGGACGGCATCGCCTACGGCAACGCAGAGCTTTGTTACCGTTGCAACGTCGGTGGTCTGTCCCGCCGACGGCATTACGACTTTCTTTACCATCTTGTACCTCTTATCAGAGCCGCGCCAGCTTGCGGGCTTCCTCCATTATCCGCTCTTTGGAGGGAATAACGTAATTCTCAAGCACCGGGGAGAAGGGCGCGGGAGTGTCATACGCCGCAACGCGCACTACCGGCGAGTCAAGCAGGAATATCTCATGCTCGGCAAAGTAGGAGGCGACCTGTGCGCCCCAGCCGCAGTTGTATGTATCCTCGTGGACTATCATCAGCTTGCCCGTTTTGCGCACCGACTCGACGACCGTCTCATAGTCGAAGGGAAGCAGGGTGCGGGGGTCGATTATCTCGCAGGAGATACCCTCCTTTTCAAGCTCGGCGGCAGCCTCCTGCGCGCGGTAGCTCATAAGAAGGTTCGCAACTATGGTGATATCCTTACCCTCGCGGCGGATAGCGGCTTTTCCGAACGGCACGGTGTAATCTCCGTCCGGCACCTCTCCGGCAGAGTTGAGCGCGCCCGCCTCCTTACGCTTTGAGCCGTAAAGGAGCTTGTGCTCGAATACGATAACGGGGTTATCGTCACGGATAGCTGTTTTCATCATGCCCTTGGCATCGTATGCCGTGGAGGGGCAGATGACCTTGAGTCCCGGCACATGTGCAAAATATGTCTCGGGGCTTTGTGCGTGCTGTGCGCCGCGGTTGGTGGCTCCGGACGGGCAGCGCATGACCATAGGCACCTTGAGCGCGCCGCCGGACATATATCTCATTTTGGCAGCCTGGTTCACAAGCTGGTCCATCATGCAGAAAAGGAAGTCGCAGTACTGCAGGTCGGCGACGGGACGCATACCGTACATTGCCGAGCCTACGCACACGCCCGCTATCATGATCTCGGAGATAGGCGTGTTTATGCAGCGGCCCTCGCTGACTACACCGCCGCGGTTCTCCATTCTTCCGAACTCGTCGCCGATACCCTTTGTAACGGTAAAGGCTCCGCCCATACCGCCGGGGATATCCTCATCCTCACCCATTACATATACCGCCGGGTCGCGGCGCATTTCCTCTGCTATTGCGGACTTCAGAGCGTCCGCTATCGACATCATTGCCATTTATATTGATTTCCTTTCATTCATTTGACTGGTGCGCTCAGTCCGCGTAAACATCTTCAAGCGCGCTTTCAAGTGTCGGATAGGGCGCCGCCTTGGCGTATTCGACAGCCTCGTCTATCGCCTTGTCCACTTCATCCTCCATCGCCGTCAGCTCCTCATCGGTGGCAACGCCCTCGGCGATGAGCTTCTCGCGGAAGCATTTGACCGGGTCGCGTGCAAACCACGCCGCCTCCTCGTCCTTGGGACGGTAGCCGCAGGCGTCGTTGCGCGAATGACCGTATTTGCGGTAGGTCTTGAGTTCAAGTATCGTCGGACCCTCGCCGGCTCTCGCACGGGCAACGGCTCTCGCCATAGCCTCGTTCACGGCAAGCACGTCCTCGCCGTCAACGACCTCGGAGGGGATACCGTAAGCCGAGCCGCGGTCGGCTGCGGGGTTTTCAAGAAGCGTGGTAAGGTGGATGGACGTGGTGGCGGAATAAAGGTTGTTCTCGCAGACATACACCACGGGCAGCTTCCACACTGCGGCAAAGTTGAGGCCCTCGTGGAAGGAGCCTTCGTTTGTCGCGCCGTCGCCCATAAAGGATACGGCAACATTATCCTTGTGCTGCATTTTAAACGCCAGCGCCGCGCCTGCGGCGATCGGGATATTTCCGCCGACAATGGCGTTTGCGGGGGGCGCGCCTATCGAGAAATCGCCCGTGTGCATTGCGCCGCCCTTGCCCTTGCAGCAGCCGTCGGCTTTACCGAACATCTCGCACATCATCGCGCGGAGCGACACGCCCTTTGCAAGGTCGTGTCCCGCAGGACGGTGCGTTGAAAAAATAACATCCTCGCGGCGCAGGTCGTATATCGTACCGACCGCAGTCGCCTCCTCGCCCGCACTCTGGTGGATGGTGCCGGGCATTATTCCCTCGAAGAACAGGTACTTGACCGTTTCCTCGTACTGACGGA
The DNA here is from genome assembly GCA_958427275.1 of uncultured Anaerotruncus sp. GTDB lineage: Bacteria > Bacillota > Clostridia > Oscillospirales > CAG-272 > CAG-390. Next base: position 4 of record CAUABN010000006.1, on the reverse strand, counting down.
TCTC
>CAUABN010000005.1:0-13028 GCA_958427275.1 uncultured Anaerotruncus sp. | reverse complement strand
TGCTTCCGGGCGAAGAACTATTACGGCATGGCGGACAAGAGTGAAGTCGTGCTCACGCCGAACAATCCGCTTGGGGACGCCAGGGACACAAAGGCGCTTGAGGCGCAGTACATCGAAAGTGTGACCGGCGGAGACGATCAGTAAAGCACAAAGGCGCAGAAAAGCCCCCGGAGCATCTCCGGGGGTGATTTTGTGCGCGGCTCGCGCGTCCGCGCCTGTCCGCGCCTGTCCCGGCGGCGTTTGCGCGTCCGGCGGTGTCCTCTTATATCCCGCCGCCTTGCGTGGCTCTGCGGGCATTCTGCGGGCTTCTGCGGGAGGGCGTGGGCATAAAGAAAGCCGCCCGGTTTATATCCGGGCGGCTATACGGGCGAATATTGATCTACGCGGTTTCTGGGCTTCCCACCACTCAACGCGGGCGGCTATTTCTTCGGGCGGCGTCATGGGTATGTTGATAAGCCGGCAGTCGCTCGGCGTCAGGTAGTACCCGCAGCCGTAGCGCGGCAGCGTTTCCGCGCCGCTTGCGTTGATGATGTTCCGTGAGTCCTGCGCGGTCGGGCACCGCAGCGCGACACGCGCATCAATGTTTACCTTGATCTGACCGGTGATGATGTCCCGTGTCGGTCTCTGCGTGGCAATTATCAAATGCATGTTGGCGGCTCTGCCGAGCTGCGCCAGGCGTATTATATGCGGCAGGGTCTCGCGCTTCTGCGTGGTCATAAGGTCGGCGAATTCGTCGATGATGACAAATATGTCCGCCTCGTCGCTCTTCTTCTGCCTTGCGGCTTGCATGCGCTTGTATCTCTCTTCCATGACTTCGACGGCATACGCCAGCGCCGCGGCGATCTCGTCCGGCTCACTTGCGTATCCGAGTGTGTGCGGTAGTTCTTTATAGTCGATAAGCTCGACCCGCTTCGGGTCGATGAGAATGAAGTTTACACGGTGCGGGGCTTTGTAAAGCGCGGTATATATGAGCGTGTTCAAAAGTACGCTTTTACCGCTCCCCGTGCTTCCTGCAATGAGTAAATGCGGCTGGGCGAGCATATCAAGGCAGACGGTCGCAGCCATACCGCCGGGCGTTTTCCATGCTTTTTTAGTTGGCATTGTGGTTTCTCCTTGAGACAGAGCCGCCACGGTGGGCGGCTCGGTAGTATTTACGCGATCTTTACGCAGTAATCGTCATATATCCAGCGGTCGAAATAGTCAACCATGCTGTTCGAACAGTCGTGATTATATGTGTTTACGATAGCTTCGGCGAGCTTCAGACGTTCAAGCGCGGCGGGCTTCAAGACTGATTCGGATTTTTTGTAATACGTGTTTGCGTCTTGCTCGATGTCAATGAAACGGTCATAGGCGCCGCGGATGATCTCTCGGCAAAGCTCGGCGCGTTCGGCTTCCGGGGTTGCGTGCAGGGTGTCGGAATGGATGTTTTTATACTGTCCGTCCGCGGTGCGGTAGCATATCCAGCCGAAGCCGTAGAGATAATCAATGAAGTTGATATCGCCCCCGGTGTACTCGCCGCGCCATTCGTCAAAGGTCTTGACCTCGCCGGGCGCGATCCGTACCGTGACGGTCATTTTCGCGTTGTATCCGCTGCGCCCCGTGCGGACGGTGGCGCGGATACCTGCGCGGCGGAAGTCGGCAAGTATCAGGGCTTTCAGCTCCTCGCGGCTCGTCCATGCTCGGGCGTTTGCGCCCTCCCAGCCGTCATACAGTCCGCCGCCGTCTATCTTCTTGCGTGCGGGCAGCGTGTCAAGCGTCAGGGCGGGCAGCTTTGCGGGCTGCGGCTCTGCTGCCCTCTCGTCTGCGGGAGCAACGCCCAGCGCTGCGGCGACGTCCTCGGCGCTCTTGCGGGTGTACCAGCATTTTTTTACGCTGTGCCAGCGGCAGCCGGCAGCCTTCAGCGCGTCGCGCTCGGCTTCGGTGGGCTTGCATTCAAAATATATTTCCGTGCTGTTGTATTCGGTGTTGTGCCTGATTTCGTACCGTGTCATGATTTTTTCCTCCATAAAGGTATTGACTTTGTGTGCCTGCCGTGGTATAATGGAGGAGCGAATCAGGCAGGCTCTTCGCCCCTCCTTCGTGTTGGTTGGCTGTTATGCGGTGGTGCGCTGACAGCCTTTTTTATTTTATTTCGTTATGTATTCGATGCACCCGAGTATATCCGCGGCGCTCATTCCGTGGGCTTTTAACCACTCTATGAGCCGTGATATCAATCGCTTCATTCTCATGCTTCCTCGCTCCCTCCTGCCGGTTTGTAACCGCTTTTTGATCACGGTATTATTATAGCACATCTCGCCCAATATGTCAATAGATTTCGCAAAACTTTTTGACATATTTCAAAAAATAATTTCAGACCCGTGCGCCATTTTCACAGGTGCTTCGCGGCGGTTGCAATGGTGTATACCTTTTGACACACTCGGACGGCGTGCGCGCCCATGCTTCAGGCTCAACCGCGCCGCGCGGTACCGGTGGGGGATATGCCGGGGGAGCCTCGGGCGGGGTTAGCCCCTTCTGCACCCGCCAAAAACAAAAAGACTGCAAAAATATTTTTGAAATATGTCAAAATCATATTGACATTTCAAAATTGATGTGGTATAATAATATCAACAAGCAAGGAGGCATCGGAAATGAAAGTCGGATATATCAGAGTATCAACAGCGGAACAGAACACAGCGCGTCAGGAAATATTGATGCAGGAACTCGGCGTTGAAAAGGTGTTCATCGACAAGTGCAGCGGAAAGACAGCAAACCGTCCGAAGCTCATTGAGATGATGAATTTTGTACGCGAGGGCGATACCGTTGTCGTGAGTGAGATCGCGCGTTTTGCGCGCAACACAAAAGACCTTCTTGATCTGATCGACCAACTCACCGAAAAAGGCGTTCAGTTTGAGTCGCAAAAGGAAAAGATAGATACAACGACCCCCGCGGGAAAGTTTATGCTCACGGTTTTTGCGGCAGTGAGTCAGCTTGAGCGCGAATATATTCTTGCGCGTCAGCGCGAAGGGATAGAAGCGAAAAAAGCACGCGGAGAGTACAAGGGACGACAGCCGATAGCTGTGGATGCGTCACAATTTGAGCAGGAATATCACCTTTGGAGGAGCGGTCAGATAACAGCGGTGACGGCGATGTCGCATCTCGGGCTTAAACCGAACACGTTTTATCGCAGAGTCAAGGAGTATGAAGCCAACGAGATCGGCAGTACAAACTCATGATGCTCATTATCATTCTGATTGTCATAGGCGTTCTGTTCTGCATAAGCCGTGTGAGGTCATCGGGACGGAAAAGCAACGGTACGGACGCGGAACGGCGGAGGCGGGAAGCCGAACAGGAAGACCTTGACGAGGACACCGACAAATACAACTGAAAGTTTTGCGGCTGCCATTGACAAAACGGCGCGGGACATATATAATGTAAACGGATAAAGCACTGAAAAACACTTATAATAACCGTCAAAAGGAGGAGCTTTTTATGAGCGAGAAAGAAATAGCCATGAACCTGCTTGAGAACGTTCCGTCCTACAAGCTTGGGTATGTGATCGCATATTTGCAGGGACTTACGGCAGACGAAGCTGCGGACGATGCCTTTTGCGAGCAGCTTTTACAAGACTATGAAAACGACAAGGACAAGGGGCATTTCATCTCCATGGAAGAAATGACAAGGCTGAGCGGGGTCGATCCTGATGCATTATGAGATACTTTTTGACAAGCCGGCGCAGAAGTTCATTCTGCGGCAAACGCCGGAGCAGCGCGAGCGTCTGCTTTCGGCAATAAGCAGGCTTCCCGGCGAGGGAGATCGCAAACCGCTTAAGGGGCACGCCGGTTATTTCAGACTGCGGGTCGGGAATTACCGCGTCATATACACGGTCGAAAACGAAAGGCTGATAGTACGCATCGTGACTGTCGGCAATCGCGGCGATGTGTATAAATAATATTTGTCCCCCGCAACAGGGCGGGAGGGTAACAGCCAACAGGGGCTGATGCGTTATGCGTCAGTCCCTGTTTTTATTTCATTTCAAAAAATCGGAGGAGAGGGAAAATGACCGAAAAGGAGCTTATACCGCGCGTGAGGGCGGCGATAGAGCGACGACCGGGCGACGTGGGAGCGTACGGGGATCTTTTTGAGCTTTGTCGGAATCTTGAGGGGGCGGACTTCGGGGCGGCGCACGAGGCGAACATGCAGCTGCGGCGGGACGTTACGCGGATGATACGCGACGGCGGCGGCTCGGTGAGCGCGTTTTACGAGCTGTACCGGAAGACGCTTTTGTTTGACGCGCCGCACTTTTTTGACCCGTACATGCTGTATCTTGAGATAGACCGACCGCCGAGGGAGCGGTTTTATCAGCCGCGGCGGAGGGTGCTGCGTCAGGTGGCGGATGCGATACAGGACCTTGCGGACGACCGTCTTGACGAGCTGTTCATAGCGATGCCGCCGCGTGTCGGGAAGACGACGGTACTGCTTTTTCTGCTCACCTGGATAATCGGGCGGAACGGCGAGGTGTCCAATCTTTACTCGGCGTTCTCGGACACGATAACCGGGGCGATGTACTCCGGCGTGCTTGAGGTGATAACCGACCCGGTGACGTACAGATACGGGGATGTCTTCCCCTCTGCGTCCGTCGCGCGGACGGACGCGAAGGACGAGACCATCGACATGGGGCGGCGCAAGAGGTATCCGTCCCTGACCTGCCGCTCGCTTTACGGCACGCTGAACGGCGCGTGCGACTGCGCCGGGTTCCTCATCTCGGACGACCTGATAGGCGGCATCGAGGAGGCGCTTAACAAGGACAGGATGATGTCCGCATGGTCGAAGGTGGACAACAACCTCCTGCCGCGTGCCAAGGAAAAGGCAAAGATACTCTGGTGCGGCACGCGGTGGTCTATCATCGACCCGGCGGGGTTGCGCATCGACCTGCTTTCGAACGACGAGAGGTTCCGCCGGCGCAGGTGGCGTGTGATAAATCTTTCCGCGCTGGACGAGAGGGATGAGAGCCGCTTTGACTACGACTACGGCGTCGGTTTTTCGACCGACTACTACCGGCAGCGGCGCGCGTCGTTTGAGCGCAACAACGACATGGCGTCCTGGAACGCGCAGTATGTGGGCGAGCCGATAGAGCGCGAGGGCGCGCTCTTCACGCCGGACGACTTCCGGTATTACAACGGCGTTCTGCCCGAGGGGGAGCCTGACCGCGTGTTTATGGCGGTAGACCCGGCTTTTGGCGCGGGCGACTTTACGGCGGCTCCGGTGTGCTATCGCTACGGGGATGACATTTACGTACACGACGTTGTGTACGACAGCGGGGAGAAGAACGTGACCCAGCCGCTGCTTGCGGGAGCCGCTGTGAAGCATTCGGTGGCTGCCATGCAGATAGAGGCGAACAAATCGACCGCGGCGTTCCGCGACGGCGTTGCGGCGGAGCTTACGAAAAAAGGCGTGCATATAAATCTGACGACCAAGCCCGCGCCGCCGGGCACGGCAAAGGCGGACCGCATACTCGACAAGGCGCCGGACATGCGGGAGCACATGATCTTCCGCGAATCTGGCACGCGGTCGCGCGCTTACGAGATGTTCATGCAGAACGTGTTCTCGTACAAGCTGCTCGGAAGGAACAAGCACGACGACGCGCCCGACAGTCTTGCGATGGCTATCGACATGGCATTCGGGCGGTCGCGCAAGCTCACGGCGTTCAAACGGACGGTATGACGCAAACGTCATATACGACCGACCGTCCACTATATATGGCATGGTCCGCTTGACAGTCATCTATATGTTGTGTTAAAATGAACCTGAACAAAAACCCGAACAAAAAACGGAGGTGCGGCATGGCAGACGGCAAAGGGCGGGTCTCGTTCGGGCGCACGGTGATATACACCGGCGCCGACGGGATAAACGAAAAGAATATTTGCGACGAGCTGGCGGCGGCGCTGTCCGTTCATGCCGTGAACCGCTCCGAGATACAGTATCTTTACGACTACCGGCGCGGCAAGCAGCCGGTCCTTGGGCGCACAAAAGAGATACGCCCGGAGATATGCAACCGCATAGTTGAGAACCGCGCGGACGAGATAGTGACCTTCAAGGCGGGCTATCAGACCGCCGAGCCGTGCCAGTATGTGTCACGCTCGGACAGGGACATTTCGGACGCGATAAACTACCTCAACGACGTCATGTATGTCTGCGACAAGGAATACGGCGACGATGTATTGGTCGATAGTTTTTTCACCTGCGGCACGGCGTACCGCATGGTACTGCCGCGCGAGGGCGGAGGCAGGAACGAGCCGCTTGACGTGTACACGCTCGACCCGCGCGACACCTTTGTGGTCTATTCGCGCGGGCTGGGGCACCGCCCGATGATGGGAGTGACGGTGGCGGAGCTGGCGGACGGGCGACAGCTCGCCTGCGTTTACACCGAAACGGAGTATTTTGAGATCATCGACGGCACGGTGGACCGCCGCGAGGCGAATCTGCTCGGCGCGGTGCCGGTGATCGAATACCCCGCCAACACCTGCCGCATAGGTGCGTTCGAAATAGTGCTGCCGCTGCTTGACGCGATAAACACCGTCGAATCGAACCGTCTTGACGGCGTGGAGCAGTTCATCCAGTCGCTTTTGGTGCTCAAGGGCGTTGATTTTGAAAGCGACGATATAAAAGCGGTCAAGGACCTCGGCGGTCTGGGACTGCCGGCGGAGGGCGATGCGTTTTATCTCACGCAGGCGCTCGATCAGGCGCAGACGCAGACCCTCAAGGACGATATGTACCAGGCGGTGCTCACGATATGCGGGATGCCTAACCGCAACGGCGGTTCATCGACCTCCGACACCGGCGCGGCGGTAACGATGCGCGACGGATGGTCGGAAGCCGAGAGCCGCGCCAAGCGGGTGGAAAAGATGTTCCGCCGCTCCGAAAAACAGTTCCTGCGCATCGCGCTGAAGATACTCGGCGGGCTTGGTCTTTGCGACCTTGCGCTGTCCGACGTGGATATACGCTGTCCGCGCCGCAACTATGAGAACGTGCAGGGCAAGGCGCAGGTGCTTACCGGGATGCTGGCAAGCGACAAGATACATCCGAAGCTCGCGTTCGAGCACAGCGGACTGTTCGTTGACCCGGAGCTTGCCTATACGCTCAGCTGCCGGTATGCCGAAGAGCAGGCGGAAAAGGAAGCGGAGGAGCTGCGGAGGCTCGACGCGGCGGCTGTCAACACGGCAAAGGCGGCAAAGGAGGGCGGCGATGTATGAGTACACCGACCGCGCGATAAAGTATCTTGACCGCCGGTATATCCGGATGTTCGGGCAGCTTGGGACGCTTGCGTCCTTTGACGAGCTGAACGTGACCGCCTCGGTGCGGTCGCTTTACCGCGAGCTTGAACGCCTCACGCGGGATATATTTCTCCGCATCGCACGGCGCGCATACGAGCGCGCGGACGGTCCGGGCAGCCTTGACGCGGAATGGGTCGATGCGCTGCTTGCCGGGTATGACCCGGTGACGAAATACGTTTTTTCTCACGAGGTCGAGCGCAAGGCGGCACGCTTCGCGGAGGCTCTCATAGCCTCGCGGCAGGCGCCGGCAGAGGTCAAAACGGCTTTGCGGCTCTGGTCGCGCATGGCGCGCGAATACGCCGTGCGTGTGACGCGCGAGGCAACGAAAAAGGCTCTTACCGACCGCGGTGTGCAGCGCTGGCGGTGGCACACGCTCGACGGCGGAGCCTGCAGCATATGCGCCGGCAGGAACGGCAGGGTCTGGCGTCCGGAGGACTACCCGGACCCGCCGCACATCGGCTGTCGGTGCTATCCGGAGGCGGTGAGAGGATGAGCGTTCCGATAACCCCAGAAATATGGGAAACGATAGAAAAGATACTCCGCCGCGGCGACACCGTTGAGCTGAAGCGCGAAAACGGGCGGCTCGTCATCGTGGAGATCACAAGAAAAGTGAAAACAAAGACCTCTATAAACGGGTAGAGGTGAGAAAGCCGATCGGGGCTGACGGACATTTTTTGTCTGTCGGTCCTTTTTTGAATTTAGTGAGTGAACACATAAAAACGCACGGACAGAAAAGTCTCAAAAACAGAAAAAAAGTGCTGAGTGAACAGCCGAAAAAAACGCGGAGGAAAGCAAAATGATGAAGATCGACCTGACAAAGATCGAGGGCTATGACGCCATGACGCCGGAGGAGAAGGTAGCGGCGCTTGAGGCGTTTCAGTATGACGACCACGAGAGCGAAGTGCAGCGGCTCAGGGCGGCGCTGACGAAATCGAATTCGGACGCCGCCGACTGGAAGCGCAAGCACAATGCGCTCATCTCGGAGGACGAACGCAGACGGCAGGAGCGCGACGAGGAGCTTGAAACGCTCCGCAGCGCCGTTGCGGACATGAAGCGCGAGAAGCTCGTGTCCGATTATCGCGCGCAGTTTCTGTCGCTCGGCTATGACGACGCACTCGCCGCTGACACCGCATCTGCGCTGGCGGACGGCGACATGGCAAAGGTCTTCCGCAATCAGGCGGCGTGGAATTCCGGGCGCGAGGCTGCAGTGCGCGCCGATATGCTGCGCGGTCAGGGTCGCCCGCCTGTGGGTACGGGCACAGGCGAACACACGGTAACGCTTGCCGAGCTTCGCGGGATGCCGCAGGACGAGCGTTGGAAATTCTCAAAGGAGCATCCCGAAGAATACGAAAAGATATACAACGGAGGTTCATAAAAAATGGCTAACACGCCTTACAGCAATTTTTATCTTTCAAACGAGGTCGAGGATCAGTTCAACTCGCACCTCGATCTTATGCAGTTCTGCCGTCCCGACAAAACGCTCACCGGCACTGCCGGCATGACCCGCAAGATCAACATATACCGGGCTACCGACGGCACCGAGAAGCTCGCCAAGGGTGCGGGCAACACCAAGAGCATAGAGGTCTCCTACACTCAGCGCGAGTACAAAATACAGCTCGCGCAGAACCGCTTCAAATATTACGACGAGGATGCGATGGAGGACCCCATGATCGTTCCCGTCGGCGTGCGTTACGGCGCGACTGATATGTTCAACACCGTGAACGGCGACGTTTACGGCGAGATCAAGAAGGCGAAGCGCGTACTGCTTTCATCGAAATTCGACTTTGCCGCCTTTGCGGATGCCGTGTCTATGTTCAACCTTGAGAACCTTGAGGGCGCGAGCATATACGCGCTCGTGCATCCCAAGGACATGGCTTCGCTCCGCAAGGCTATGGGCGAGGACCTCAAGTATGTTGAGGCTTTCGCAAAGAACGGCTATGTGGGCACCGTTGCGGGCGTGAACGTCTACTCCAAGAAGGACGCGACTCCCGGCGCGATATACATAGCGCTGCGCGACGCTCTGACCGCCTTTATCAAGCGCGGCACCGAGGTCGAGCAGATAGCCAAAAACAACCGCAGCGAGGACGCCGCGAACGTCCGCGAAAACTACATCTACACCCGCAAGTACTACCTTGTGGCTCTCACCGACGAGCGCTATGACGTCAAGATAACGGCAGGCACCGCGACCGTTTCGACCGACACGACCGCCTCCGCAAGCAAGACCTACTACGCCGCCGACGGCGCGGGCTATGTGGCTGTGACTCCCGCGACGGGCGACAGCCCCAAGGACAAGGGCTGGTTCGAGATCGCCTGATGGACGAGCAGGAGAAGCTGGCGCTCGTGCGGTCGATGACCGGCAAGGCGCCGGACGCTCCCGGCTGGGAGGACTCGGTCCTTCTCGACTATCTCTCGGTCGCAGGGCGCGCGGTGATAGACCGTGCTTTTCCCTACCGCTCGGCAGACGTGGAGGAGGTGCCCGCCAGATACGGAACGCTGCAATGCGAGATCGCGGCATATCTGCTGAACCGACGCGGCGCGGAGGGCGAGACCGGGCATTCCGAAAACGGCATATCGCGGCAGTATGAGGACGGGTGGATACCCGTCTCGATGCTGCGCCGCGTACTGCCGACGGTAACGGTATTCGGGGTGAGATGACGATGCGCTGTATGGAATGCAACAAAACGAAATTCTTTTATTCCGCTTTTCTCGGGCGCGAGCCGATAAAGGACGAGTACGGCAACGAAAGCGGCGAGGGACTTGCCCGGTACGCCGAGCCGCGTGCGCTGTGGGCGAACATCTCCCCCGCCACCGGCTATGCTCAGACCGAGCAGTTCGGCACATCGCTGCAATACGACCGGGTGATAGTCATGGAGCAGTGCCCGTTCGACGAGAACGCAGTGCTCTTTATCGACTCCGCACCCGCGAAGAACGCGGACGGCGAATGGCTTTACGACCACATCGTAAAGAAGATAGCCCGCTCCCCCTCGCGCAGCAGCGTCTCTGTGGCAGTCAGTAAGGTAAAGGTGTCGTGATGAAGATAAAGGTATCAGGTCTTGCGTCCGCGGCGAGGCGGCTGAAGAAATACCGCGACGGACTCGCGGGAAAAATGCATATTTTCCTTGAGCGGCTTGCGGATGTCGGTATCGACACTGCCGGTGTGAGATTTGAGCACGCGCAGTATGACGGCGTGAACGATGTCACGGTCAACGGTACACCGGAGTGGCTGAGCGACACGCGGCTTGCCATAGCCGCCCGCGGACAGGCTGTTGCCTTTATCGAATTCGGCAGCGGCATACATTACGCAGAGGAACATCCGAAGGCTGCAGAGCTGGGGCTTGGGCGCGGCACATACGGGCAGGGCAAGGGCGCGCGCGACACATGGGGCTATTACGGAGAGCCGGGAACGAACGGCAGAGTGATACGCACATCGGAACGCGGGCAGGTCGTGCTGACGCACGGTAACCCTCCGGCACGTGCCATGTATGAGGCGGGGCGCGAAATGCGCAGAAACATAGTCATGATAGCACCGGAGGTATTCGGATGATCGATTGCGAAAATGAAATATATACAGCTCTTGCGGCTGAGCTGCGTGAAAAATTCCCCGACATCACAGTTTACGGCAGGACAGAACAGACACCGTCGTCTTTCCCCTGCGTATGCATCGAAGAGGCTGACAATTTCGCGCACACACGTACGCGCGACAGCGGATCGAGCTGCTGCCACGCCGAGGTGATGTACGAAGTGAATGTCTATTCAAACAAAGCAAGCGGACAGAAGGCGGAGTGCCGCGAGATATTCGCCGCTGTGAACGATATGCTTGAGGCTCTCGGATTTACGCGTCTTTCGCGCACGCCTGTGGCGCTTGACGACGCGACCAAATACCGCGTATGCGGCAGATTTACAGCACTCATTTCAAAAAACAAAACAATTTATCGGAGGTAAACAAACATGGCAATCAGTACTTACAAAACATTTCTTATGAAAAAGGGCTCTTCGGGCAACATATACGAAAAGCTCATCGACATCAAAAATTTTCCCGATCTCGGCGGTGAACCCGAAAAGATAGAGACCACAACTCTCTCCGACGGTGCACGCACTTACATTCCGGGCATTCAGGGGACCGAGGCGCTTACATTTGACGCCAATTACACAAAATCAGACTTTACTACTCTCAAGGCGCTGAAGGATACCGAGCAGGAGCTTGCCATATGGTTCGGCGGCACCGAGTCCGACGGAGTTGTCACTCCCACCGGCTCTGACGGAAAGTTTGAGTTCAAGGGCTACGTTGACTGCTACGTAAAGGGCGGCGAAGTGAACAGTCCTGTTGAAATGGCAGTATCGGTCACACCCTCGACGCCCATTGCGCTTGCAACGGCTTAAGGAGGCGCACCATGGCAAAAACGATCACATTTACATACGACGGCGCGGAATACACGCTTGAGTTCACACGCCGCTCGGTAGAGCGCATGGAAGCCCGCGGCTTTGAGCTTGACGACATTCGCCACAAGCCGGTGACCGCGCTGCCTGCGCTGTTCGCCGGCGCATTCGGCGCACATCATCCTTTTATCAAGCAGGAAAAAATAAACGCCATTTACGAAAAGCTCGGCGGAAAAAGCGAGCTTTTTGCAAAGCTCGGCGAGATGTACGCGGATACCCTTGAATCTCTCATGGACGAACCGGAGAACTCCGAGGGAAACGTGACATGGGGAGCGAACTGGTAAGTGGTTCGCAGTCCCCGACGGGGGACGGATCCGGCGGGTCTGTCCCCCGCTCCTTTACCAAGGAGTTCAAAAAGCACTTACCCTTTTATCTTTCGATAGGAATGTCCGTCACCGAGTTTTACGACGCATCGCCATGTCTTGCAGAGCATTACCGACGTGCGTACAGGCTACGCACAGAACGCAAGAACCGCGAGGCATGGCTTGCGGGCGCATATATCTACGAGGCTCTTTGCGATGCCGCGCCGCTTTTTCGCTCGCTCGCACCGAGCGGCACAAAGGCTCATCCGTACCCTGCCGAGCCTTACCCGCTCACCGGCGCGGAGGCGCAGGGACGCGAGGAGAGGCGCCAAGCCAACGCGGCGGCGCACGCGATGGCGCATGTGAGCGCATGGGCTGCAGGCGTAAATCTGCGCATGGCGGAGGAAAGGAAGGAAAAGAACAATGGCTGAAACCATTGAAAGCATAGAAATAGAAGTAAGCTGCGACACGGCGGATGCGGAACGGCGACTCGATGCGCTGATCGAGCGTTTTGAAAAGATCAGATCAGCCGCCACCGGAGCGAACAAGCCTCTCGGCACGTTCGGACGGGCGATGAAAAAGCTGGACGGAATTCTTTCCGGTCAGGAAAACATGTCGAAGCTGCGTACCCTCGCCGATGGGATATCCGCCCTCGGCAGCATTGGGAAAATAAGCATATCAAAGACCATAGCCGAGCGCATAAGCAGCATAGGCGAGGCGGTGGACGGTCTGCGCGATGTTGACATGTCCAAACTCCGCGAGATGGCGGATGCGCTGGCAAAGCTCGCAGGCGCCGGGAATATACGCATGCCGAATATGAGCGCGGCTGCAAACCGTTCGGCGGGAGGCGGCGCTCCGTCCGCTCCGTCGGACGCTTCGGACAACGGAGCGGCGGCGTCTGTGCAGATCGAGGCAACAAACTCCGAACTCGTGACGACTCTCACGCTCGCGCAGAAAATAAAGCAGAGTGCTGCCGGTA
>CAUABN010000004.1:0-14701 GCA_958427275.1 uncultured Anaerotruncus sp. | reverse complement strand
GTCGTCGCCGCGCTCGTCGCTCCTCATCGGAATCCCGGCAAGATCGAGCATATTGAGTATATTTGTATAGCTCATCTCATACTGGAGCGTGAAACCGACAAAATCGAACTGCGCTATCGGGTCGCCGCTCTCGTGCGCCCAGAGCGGTATCTTATATTCGCGCATTTTCTCCTCCATGTCAACCCACGGAGCGTAAACGCGCTCGCACCAAATGTCCTCCTCGCGGTTGAGCACGCCGTAAAGAATGCGTATGCCGAGATTCGACATACCGATCTCGTATGAATCGGGGAAGCAGAACGCAAAGCGCGCCTTGACCTTTTCCTTGTCCTTTATTATCTGACCGTACTCTCCGCCGGTATATCTTCCGGGCTTGGAGACCGATCGCAGTATTGCTTCAGGTATCATTGAATGCCGTCCTTTTTTTGATTTACTGTTTGCGGGCTGACGCATAAGCGCCAACCCGCGTATTTTTTTATTTGTCAGTTGAGCATGAGCTTGGAGGTTATCACGGCGGGAAGCACGCAGATTATCTGATAAAGCAGCACATATGCCGAGTGCATTCCGCCCAATATACCGAGCGCACCGAGGAATGTGGCAAGAAGAACGCTCATCACTATAATGCCGAGACTTATACGGTTATTCAGCTCGGACACACGGCAGAGCTTGCCGCATGCGGGCAGCGCACCGACAAGCGCGGTCCAGTCGGAGCCGTCGGCAATAAGTCCCGCATCGACCGAATCCTTTGCGGTCTTTTCTTCTTTTTCGCCGTTCTCGCCGCCCTCCGTCTCCGAGTTGGAGCGGATGACTCTGAGCGGGCATTTGAGCTGTCCCTGAAGACGTGCCATAAGAGCATCGTCAATATTGGGATCGTTGCTTATCATAACCGGGCGTATGCCGCGGTCGGAAAGCGTTGTGACAAGCTCGCGGAATTCCTCGTCTGCTATATAGCTTATGTACATTTTGAGCGCGACCTCACCGTCCACGGCAATATACATGACCGCAGAACCGCCGTTCTCGGCGAATGCACGGTCGTCGCGGTCAACGGGAGCGGCAATGCCGGAAAGCGTCATAAAGCTCTCGTTGCCGATAAAATACTTTCTGCCGCCGACCTCGGCTGCTATGCCGCCGTCGCCTACACGTTTGATCTCAGCCGCGCCGACATCGGTACCGTTGCCGCCTATGCTGCTGTCTGCGGCACGGCGGAAGGCGCCTGCCAGAACGCCTCCTACCTTATCGAACACGGTCGCGGCGCCCTCAAGGACCTCAAAAACGTCGCTCGCCATCGCTCCGCCGCAAAGACCTATACGCTTTATGAGGAGCGAACGGGGACCGAACACATCGTCCTCGCCGAAGATCACGGCGTCGGTGCCGGCATACTCTTCAGCCTCCGACTCGTTGAGAAGGACCTCGGTCGGGCGCAGAAGATTCTTTGCCATATCGCAGAAGGGGTAGATGAGCCCCGCCATGGTAAACACGGGCATTGCGATGAGGACCATTACGGTAAACGTATTTGCGGAGGTGACAAAGCCGCGTCCCGCCGCAAGCGAGATAAGGAACACGACAAGAGAAAGCGCCATGACCGGAGCTATAACATAGTTGAGTGCGCGGAGAGCGGGGTTCTTTTTGTTTGTACGCTTGAAATAGTTCTCCGCAAAGCTGCCGCGGTGCAGACGCATTGCAGTGGTTATTCTCGCATCCTCCTTGCCTGCGGAGGAAGAACCGCCGAGCGCGGCGGCAAGCTCCACCTGATCCGCTCTCTCAAGCGTGCAGCAGGTCTCAAAGCCGGAAAGTGCGTTGAAGGTGCGCACCTGACGTTCAAGGTCAAGTATATCGTAAACCACCGACATGACAAGACAGAACGCCGCGGGGATATTGTAAAGCGTGAAGCTGTCCGGTGCGGCTATGGCAAGAGCTGCGTCGTAAACGAGCACCGATACGACCGCAGCGGCAGCTGCCGAATGCGGTGTAAGCTCAAAACGGAATATTCCCACTATTCCGCGCACAAGCTGACGCCATGAAAACGCCGCCGCGAGCAACAGGAGCTGAAGCGAGACAAGTATGTGAACTGCGGGATAATCGGCAGCGCTGATCGCTCCGCCGAATTTTTTGCCGAACAGCTCGTAAATGACTATCACGAGCGCAAATATTGCCGTTCCGGCAGCGCGGAATATCATAGAAAGGCTGTCGCTGCGATATGCCTTTTTAACGGCATCGGTCTGCTCGTGCGAACGGTATTCCTCGCCGCGGTAACCGAAAGCGCCTTCGTAATCGGAGCCTATATCGCCGATGCGTCGCTTGAGCTCGTCCTTGTTGCGGCGCGAAGCACGTTCAGCCGCTTCACTGCCCTCGCTGTATCCGAGTGCCACCATAAGATCGCTGTCATCTTCCTCGGAGGCTTCGGAGGCGTCCGCCGCAGCATCCGCACCGGCGTTTTCCGCTTCCGGATCCTCGGAGGCTCCGGCACTCGTATCATCGGCATCCGCTCCGGCGCTGTTGTCCGGATCGGCACTGCCGCCGTTGCTCACATATTCGTAATCCTCAAAAACATCGGTATTGGCTCCGACATCGACCGCATGGGTGCTTTCGCCGCTATCAGCGTCATCCTCTGCGGGAGTGCTCTCCGCCGCCTTATCGTCTGCAGAGTCGCTGCGCGCCGCCTTGAAGGACAGTATCTTCTTAAGCAGTTCACCGCTGCCGTGCTGTGCCTTCGGAGCGCCGTCGGCGTCTGCGGGAGCTTTCTCCTCCGCAGTCTCCGCCGCCTCCGGTAGAGCCTCCGCCTGTGCAGGCTCCTCGGGCGGGACCGTTACGGCGTCCTGCGCAAGTATACACGCAAGTATCGCCGAATAATCGTCGTCGGATATCCCCGCGTCGCTCTCCTCGGCGATATCTTCAAATATCATATCCTCTTTTTCAAGCGGCAGATTGGCGGCACTCTTTGCGCCGTCGCCGCTTTCAGTCAGAGGCAGCCGTTTTTTCTTTTCTTCTGACATCCTGCTTCACCGTACCTTTCATTTACCGGCGTGCCTTCGGTGCGCCGCTTCGGTAAGAATCACCGCTGCCGCGGTGGAAACATTCATTGAGTTGACCTTGCCATACATAGGTATCGAAATGACAAAATCGCATTTTTCCTTTACAAGGCGGGAGACACCGTTGCCCTCGCCGCCGAGGACGAACGCCGCCGGACGGTCGATATCGGTCGTGTAGATATCATCGCCGCCCGCCTCCGCCGCATATGTCCATACTCCGGCTTCCTTGAGGTCGTCTATCGCCGACGCGATATTTGTGACCTTGGCTATCGCCATATGCTCAATCGCGCCTGCCGATGCCTTTGCCGCGGTAGGCGTAAGCCCGACCGAGCGGCGCTTGGGAATCACCACGCCGTGAACTCCGGCGCACTCAGCACAGCGTATGAGAGCGCCGAGATTGTACGGGTCCTCAATGCCGTCGCAGATCACGATAAACGGCGCTTCTCCGCGCTCGCGGGCGATATTAAGAATATCCTCAACCGTGCAATATTCCTTTTCCGCCGCCATTGCGGCAACACCCTGATGAACTCCGCCTCCGCAGAGACGGTCGAGTTTTTCCTTTTCTACCTCTATTATCGGTATACCGCGTTCCGACGCTTCACCTACTATACGATTGACCGAGCCCTGAAGCTCGCCGCGTCTGACGAACAGCTTATCAACGGAGCGCCCCGAGCGCAAAAGCTCGCGCACCTCGTTCCTGCCGAAGACTATTCCCGGCACCGCCTCGTCATCCGAAGGACGCGGGGGCAGCGGACGGCGCCCGCCGTATCTGCCGCCGTTTTTGTTATTATTCTGATTGCCGCTGTTTCCGTTATTGTTTTTTTGATACATTACTTCCATGCCTTTCGGCGGGATATACCGCCGCCGTGTCCTGCCATCCGTGCGTGCTGTGGCACACATCGGTAAAAATCGGCATATACACATCTAATTATATCATAAACGACCGTGTTTGTATATACTTTTTTTGATTTTTCGCCGACAAATCGCGTTTTTTATACAAAGAAAATTCTGCCTTGTGTTTATTTGCGCCATTTTACGGCTCCTAAAGCCACACTTTGTTGTTGCAATTCACGTTTTTAAGAAAAATTCAAAAAAACTATTGCAATCGCCCGCACTTTCTGATATAATACAGGTCAAGATAGAGGCGCAAGGATCAAAAGTAGCTCACCCGAGACCGCGGCAGGTCAGTGACGGTGTGCGGAAGGGATCTTTGCCGAAGCCGGACTCCGCCGCGGAGCCGTCAGGCTGGGCGTGCGGATAATATCCGTCCGACTGTCGCGCAAGCGGAGAGCTATCGGCCGAAATAATATCAACGTATTCCGTTTTTTATTTGCGGTACGTTTTATTTATTGAAAGACCGGAGCTTTTCGCCCCGGTCTTTCTGTATTACTCTGTATTCTGTTTTTATGAAAGGAATAAAACAATGAAAAGAACACTCTCGCTCATCCTCGCGCTGTTCATGACAGCCGCACTGCTCGCCTTCCTTCCCTCCTGTGCCTCCGAGCGCAAGGACATAAGCACGGCAAAATCCATAGCCGACCTTGACGGCGCCAAGATAGCGGCGCAGTCGGGCACCTTCCATGCCGAAGCGATGAAGCAGATAAAGAACAACACCGCCGACACATATCCCGAATTTGCCGATCTGCTCACCGCGCTCAAGAGCGGCGCTATCGACGGCTACATTGCAGAGGAGCCTACGGCTCTCGCCATTTGCCCCGCCAACACCGAGCTTGACTACCTCCGCCTTGAAAACAACAAGACCGGATTTACCGCTACCGAAAAAGAAACAGGCGTTGCGATAGGCCTTGCCAAGGGTTCGGCGCTCAGAGCGCAGATAAACGAAGTCCTCGCCACCATTTCCGAGGAGACAAGATACGCCCTTATGCTCCAGATGGCTGATATCTCCGCAGGCAAGACGGTCCAGTCGCTTGCTCTCACATCCGAGACTCCCGCCGCTCCCACCGGAACGCTCAAAATCGCCATGGAATGCGCCTATGAGCCTTACAACTGGACCGACCTCAACACTCCCTCCCTCGGCGCCGTTCCGATCTACGGCGAGGGCGGCAAGGTGATGGATGGCAGATATGCCAACGGCTACGATGTCCAGATAGCTCTTTATGTTGCCAACAAGCTCGGTCTCAAGCTCGAAGTCTATGCATATGACTGGGATTCTCTCGTCCCCGCCGTTCAGTCAGGCGCCGTTGACGCTATCGTCGCCGGCATGAGCCCCACGCCCGACCGCGAGGAAAAGGTAGACTTTACCGATATGTACTATGTCTCCAACCTCGTCGTAATCTACAAGAAGAAATAATGGGAACATTCTTTACAGATGTCTGGGATATCCTCAGACAGTATCACAGCTTTATACTCAAGGGAGTCGGCATAACTATGCTGATATCCCTTGTCGGAACGATAGCGGGCTTTCTTATCGGTCTGCTCACCGGCATGATACGCACCGCGCCGAAGCCCAAAATCCTCGGCATGCGCATACTGCGCCGGGTGATTGATGCCATCATCACGGTTTACGTTGAGATCTTCCGCGGCACGCCTATGATGGTCCAGGCAATGGTCATATACTGGGGATACGCCTTCGCAAGCGGCGGCAACACCCTGCCCCTCATCCCCTCGGGTATCCTCATCGTTTCCATAAACACCGGCGCTTATATGGCGGAGATCGTCCGCGGCGGCATTATTTCAATAGACAAGGGTCAGTTTGAGGGCGCAAAGTCTATCGGAATGAGCCACAGCCAGACCATGCTGCATGTCATTCTGCCGCAGGTAGTGCGCAACATCCTGCCGTCGGTCAGCAACGAGTTCGTCATAAATATAAAGGACACCTCGGTGCTGAACGTTATAGGTGTTACCGAGCTTTACTACTTTGCAGGTATAATCAAGCGTCAGAATTTCCAGACCTTCCAGACCTATTTTGTGGTCTGCGTGGTATATTTCATACTTACATTCAGCGTCACCTGTCTGCTCCGCTTTATCGAAAAGAAGCTGGACGGCAAGGAAAACTACACGATCTTCGGCTCACAGAGCGACCCCAATGCCGAGATACACGTAAAAAAAGAGGAGGCGATCCCACGTGACTGAAGCAACGAACCCAATCATCCGGATAGACCACCTCAAAAAGGACTTCGGCGACCATGCGGTACTGAAGGACATAAGCCTCTCCGTAATGCGCGGCGAGGTTGTAAGCGTTATCGGCTCGTCCGGCTCAGGAAAATCGACCATGCTCCGCTGCATCAACCTGCTTGAGGTGCCCACCTCCGGCGACATTCTCTACAAGGGCAACAGCATACTGTCCCCCAAAACGGATATACGCCGCTACCGTGCCGAGGTCGGCATGGTGTTCCAGCAGTTCAACCTTTTCAACAACATGACAGCACTTGAAAACTGCGTGATAGGTCAGGTCAAGGTGCTTGGAAGAAGCCGCGATGAAGCCCGCAAATGTGCAATGGAATACCTTGAAAAGGTAGGCATGGGGCAGTACATCAACGCCAAGCCGCGTCAGCTTTCCGGCGGACAAAAGCAGCGCGTGGCAATAGCCCGCACACTCTCGATGTCTCCCGAGGTCATTCTGTTTGACGAACCCACAAGCGCGCTCGATCCCGAAATGGTCGGCGAGGTACTCGGCGTAATGCGCCGGCTTGCCGACTCCGGCTTCACGATGATAGTGGTCACACACGAAATGTCATTTGCCCGCGATGTGTCAAGCCGCGTTATATTCATGGACAGCGGTGTCATCTGTGAGGAAGGGACCCCCGACGAGATATTCGTCCATCCGCATGAAGCACGGACAAGAGAATTTCTTTCGAGGGTATTGTAAATACAAAACAAAAGCATACGGTCGCCGAGCCACTTGCCGGGCGACCGTATGTTTTTATTTTGATCATGATTTCCGTTGCGCAGCTTTTGATTGACAGTTCATTTACGGCGTGGTATAATAATGCTACAATATATTATAGAAAAAACACTGCAACAGGACACACTGACATGAAAGAATTTATCTTAGCATTGTTAAAGCTACTCACCAACCCGATAATTTTTATTCCTTTGGTGACCGCTCTTGCGGTATATGGAATAAAAACCGCAGTGACTCTTGTATTTTATAGCCGGAGCACGTATCACCGTGTTACGCATCTGCCATATTATTCCGTAATACTCGATACCGGAAGGTATGGCGAATATCTCACCTACAAGTATTTGCACAAATACGAACGCCAAGGCGCCCGACTGCTTTTCAACCTGTATCTGCCCAAGGGTGAAAACGAAACATCGGAGATAGACCTGTTGATGATATGCGAAAAAGGCATATTCGTTTTTGAAAGCAAAAATTACAGCGGATGGATATTCGGCGATGAGGATAAGCTGTATTGGTATCAGACCCTTCCGCGCGGAAGACACTGCAAGAAAGAACGCTTCTATAATCCTATAATGCAGAACAGCACACATATCAAATGTCTGGACAAGTGTCTGGAAAATCGTATTGATGCCGGCGTACCAATAAATTCGGTGATCATTTTTTCGGAGAGATGTACGCTCAAAAAAGTGACCGTCCGCAACGGCATACGTGTTATCAACCGCAATGAAATTTGCGACACGGTAAATGAGTTGTGCAAAAAAAGCTCTGCCGTCTCACTGTCAGCCGAGAAGATAAACGAAATATACGATACCCTGTACCCTTATTCGCAGGTCGATGCAGACACAAAGTCACAACACATAGAAACCATACGCGCTATGACCGGTAGAAATGACATTCCCGCCGTGACTTCCGAAAATTCCGATGTTGAAACCGCAGTCGCCGAGACCATTTCCGAAACCGCACCTGCCATGACCGCCGATGCCCCCGAACGACCGGCACCGTCTTCGTCAGACGAATCGGGAAATGAAGCACCGACAGTCGCCGAAAACAGCTCGGATATATGCCCTCTTTGCGGCGGCAAGCTCATAGTGCGCTCCGCAAAGCGCGGAACAAACGCAGGGCAATTGTTTTGGGGCTGCTCCAACTTTCCCCGGTGTCGATATACAAAAAAGCTGTGAGCTAAAAGGCGGTGCTAAAAAACTTGAGTTTTTTAGCACCGCCTTTTTATTTGAATTACATATTGCGGCGGTTGATTTCGCTGTACACATGTGTTATAATGTTAACAACGCTAAATGCGCAATGCCCGAGAATAATTTTTACGGAGGTCCTTTCCAATGGATGAGAGACTAAATTCCCTTTTCACGCCGTGGAAGATCGGCAAATGCGAGATCAAAAACCGCATAGTGCTAACAAGCATGGGCGGCACAGACCTTTTCGGATGGATGGAAAAAAACCATATTGACCGCGACGGTGCGCGCTTCATTATGGAAGTCGCCAAAAACAACGCGGGGCTTGTCATGCCCGGATGTCAGCCCGTCTACAATCCGATGTTCGGTCAGTGGCTCTACAAAAACAAAAAAATGTATGACGACCTGGCAAAGTGGATGCCGGAATTCCACAAGACCGGAGCCAAGCTGTTCGTCCAGCTCACCGCCGGCTTCGGGCGCTCCTTCACCGTCAGCGAGATGATGGAAAAGCTCTACACGAACA
This sequence comes from uncultured Anaerotruncus sp., assembly GCA_958427275.1. Taxonomy (GTDB): domain Bacteria; phylum Bacillota; class Clostridia; order Oscillospirales; family CAG-272; genus CAG-390. Next base: position 6,100 of record CAUABN010000004.1, on the reverse strand, counting down.
AATTCCTGCGAGCCGTCAGCAAGCCGTTTATGGATCTTGATAAGATCACGGCTACCGCCAGCCCCTCCCCCAACCGCTGGTCGGACAAGGTACCGTCGCGCGCCATGACAGTTGACGAGATACACGAATTTGTAGAAGCGTTTGCAAAATGCGCAAAAATGCTCAAGGACACCGGGGTGGACGGCGTTGAGGTCCACGCGGTACACGAGGGCTATCTGCTTGACCAGTTCACGCTGAAATATGTCAACAAGCGTACCGACGAGTACGGCGGTTCGTTTGAGAACAGATACCGCTTCCCCGTTGAGATCGTAAAGGCGATAAAAGCCGCCTGCGGCAGCGACTTCCCCGTATCTCTCAGATACAGCGTTATATCCAAGACCAAGGGCTTCCGTCAGGGCGCGCTCCCCGGCGAGGACTACACAGAGGTGGGACGCGATATGGAGGAATCCGAGCGCGCCGCAAAGTATCTCCGCGATGCGGGATACGACTGCCTCAACTGCGACAACGGTACATATGATGCATGGTACTGGGCGCATCCACCTATCTATATGCCCGAAAACTGCAACCTTGCCGATGTCGAACACATAAAGGAATTTGTGGACATTCCCGTTATCTGCGCCGGCAGGCTTGATCCCGTTACTGCCGCAAACGCCGTATCCGAGGGCAAGCTCGACGGCGCGGGATTTGCGCGTCAGTTCCTCGCCGACCCGGAATGGATAACCAAGCTCATGGAGGGACGCGCCGAGGACATACGCCCCTGCATCCTCTGTCACAACGGCTGCTTCAATATGTGCCACTACAAGGGCGTGCCGAACGATCAGGACCTTTCCGACAGTCTGCACCTTGCGCGCTGCGCCGTCAACGCCGAGATGATGCAGTGGGGCAAACACCACATTGATAAGACCTCATCGCCCATGACCGTACACATCGTAGGCGGCGGTATAGGCGGCATGGAGGCGGCGCGTGTGCTCAAGCTGCGCGGTCACAAGCCGGTCATCCACGAAAAATCCAATGAGCTTGGCGGCGCCTTTATCGCCGCGAGCGCAGAGTCATACAAGGGCAAGCTGCGCGACCTGCTCGCGTGGTACAGGCGGCAGATGAAGGAGCTTGACATTGAGGTCCGCCTCGGAGACGAGGTAAAGGACGTATCTGTCTTCGGTGGCGATCCCGTGATCGTTGCGACCGGAGCCGTACCGCGCGTGCTGCGCCGCGTCCCCGGCAACGAAAAGATGGTAGAGGCTTGCGAGTTCCTGCTCGGGAAGAAGGAGGTCGGCGAGACAGTTGCCGTTATCGGCGGCGGACTTACCGGCTGCGAGATCGCGTACGAGCTTGCGCTTCACGGCAAAAAGCCCCTTATTGTTGAAATGAAGGACGACCTCGTGGCGCAAAAGGGCGTTTGCCTTGCAAACTCCTCTTACCTGCGCGAATGGTTCGCGCTGAACGAAGTCCCGGTATACCTTGAGACCGCTCTCAAAGAGGTAAAGGACGGCGCTATCGTCTGTGCCGGCAAAGACGGCTCTGACTTCGAGCTTGCGTGCGATTCCGTTATAAGCTGCGCCGGTTACGTTCCCGCGCCACTCACCGAAAAGCGCGGCGGCGTTCAGCTGATAGGCGACTGCCATGCAGTCGGAAATCTCCGTTCGGTCGTATGGGAAGCATACGAAGCGGCGATGAAGATATAAAAATCAAATGAAAGAATTCCAATGCATATCAGACACTCTTACAGACGGTAAAAGGCAGTGTTATATGATCGGGATCTATGCAGAAGATATAAAAGACATCATAACAGATGCCGTAAAGCTCAGCTTCGGAAAGACCGGACATCTTACCTTTAACTGCGGCGGGAAGGATCGCTTGCGATTCACCGTGTCCGGCGGTAAAACGGTAATCGAAATCGGCGGCAACCGTTTTTCTGTGGATAAAAACGCATAAGAAGCATTAATGTCGTTCCTGCTCGACAGCACCGAAGAATACCCGGCATACGACCATATCGATCTCACGCTGAGCGGCATTGAAAAACAAGCAGATATTGACATATCACTCTACACAGTCAGAAAATAATCAAACGGGAGAATAATAATGGATCACAAAATGAAACTCACCGACGAACAGCAGGCTATCCTTGACGGCAGCCGCGGTGAGACTATGGCAAAGGTCATGGAGACGCTCGTGCGCTACGGCGAGCTGTTCGGCGCAGACGAAATGGTCCCCGTGACGAGCAAATACAATCACCTTGTCACATCATTCGGACTCAAGGCGCTGGCTCCGGTCTACGCGCTGATGGATCAGCTGATCGACGCGGGAGCGGTCTCGGCTCAGAAATTTTCGGCGGACCCCCGTCCGCTCGACCCGAACGTCCCCTCAAACTTCCTTCAGAATTTCGTATTCAACAAATTCATGTACACCAAGCAGGATTTTTATGAGGGACAGCTCAAAAAGCTCGGTCTTATGAACGACGATGCGTTCACCTGCACCTGCTACATGGATGAGGTCGGCAACACCCCCGCGATGGGAGACGTGCTGTCGTGGTCGGAATCGTCCGCCGTTGTCTACGCAAACTCGGTGCTCGGCGCACGGTGCAACCGCAACTCCGGCATTATCGACCTTATGGGTTCAATAGTCGGGTATGTTCCCTCCTTCGGCTTCCTCAAGGATGAAGGCAGACGCGCGAGCTGGATAGTTGAAATAAAGACAACGAAAAAACCGGAAGCACAGCTTCTCGGCTCGGCTATCGGTATGAAGGTCATGGAGGATGTTCCCTACATCCGCGGGCTTGACCGCTGGCTCGGCGGTAAGCTGGACGACGACGCAAAAACATATCTCAAGGACCTCGGCGCCGCAACGGCATCAAACGGCGCGGTCGGTCTTTACCATGTTGAAAACATAACGCCCGAGGCTGTAAAGTACGGCGAGAGCCTGATAAAGGATGACGCACGGGTCTACGTCATCGACGACGCGGAGCTAAAGCGTGTCTACGACAGCTACCCCATCATATGGAAGAACAAAGACGCAAAGCCCAGGCTCTGCTTTATGGGATGTCCGCACATGAGCCTCAACCAGCTCACCTCGTGGACCGAAAAGGTCGAAGCTGCCCTGAAAGCCGCAGGCAATGAACGGGTGGTGATCCCGACCGTATTCACCGCCGCGCCCGGCGTGCTTAAAGCCTTTGAAGCAACGCCGTATGCCGCGAGGCTCAAAAAGACGGGCGTTATCACAAGCTACATCTGCCCGCTCATGTACATGAACAATCCTCTCAGCACAAAAATGCCGGTAATAACCTCAAGCAACAAGCTGCGCACCTATACCAGCGCACGCTATTACACCGACGACGAAATACTTACCGAGATAACCGGAGGTAAAAAGTAAGATGAAAACATTCAAAGGCAGAGTGGTCGCCGCCGGCGATCTTACCGCCGAGGCGCTCGTATCTCACGGCGGACTCAATACACTTGCATCATTCCAGAAGGCGCTTCAGTTCGGCGACAAAAACGCCACCTGCGGCGACCAGAACAACCCCGACCTTTACGGCAAAAAAATGCTCGGCAAGGCGCTTTGCCTGCCGCGCACCATCGGCTCGACGACCGGCGGACTCGTACTTTACTGCGCCTGCTCGATGGGACGTCAGCCTGCGTGTATGCTTTTCTCCGAGCCGATCGACTCGCTTGCGGCTGCAGGAGCGGTGCTCTCGGACGTATGGCTCGGAGGGCATCCGCTGCCCGTCATCGACTGCCTCGGCGACGAATTTCTTGAGTATGTCAGAGACGGCATGAAAATCACAATCCACAGCGACGGCACGGTAGACGCGGAATGAAATCGCTCCGCGAATTATACAAAATAGGCAGAGGACCGTCAAGCTCGCACACGATAGGTCCCGAAATGATCGCCCGGAACGCGCTTGCGCGTTTCGGGCAGAGGCGGTACCGCGTGGAGCTTTTCGGCTCGCTTGCTCTCACCGGAAAGGGACACGGTACCGACCGCGTGCTTTGCGAGGTACTGGGTGCGGATACCGGTATCGTCTTCAACAAAACCGAAAAGAATATCCCGCATCCGAATTACATGAAAATATACTCGCTGACCGACAGCGGCGAGCCGGAATTTCTTTTTGACGCGGTGTCCGTCGGCGGCGGAAGCGTGCTAATCGACGGGCATGAGCTTGCCGATTCGCGCGAGGTCTATCCCGAACACGATTTTACAGAGGTGCGCACGTTTGCCGACTCCCGCGGCATGACGCTGCCGGATTACGTGAGGCATTACGAGCCGGACGTGTACTCCCATCTCGCGTCGGTCTGGACGGCAATGAAGAACAGCGTAGAACGCGGGCTTGAGGCGTCCGGCGTCCTCGGCGGCGGTCTTGAACTTGAACGCAAGGCGCGCGTTCTTTACGGCGAAAATGCCAAATTCGAGCTGTCGCTCATCCACGAGAACCGCAAGGTATCGGCATACGCGCTCGCGGTCGCCGAGGAAAACGCCGCCAACGGAACTGTAGTGACCGCCCCGACCTGCGGCTCGGCGGGGATAGTCCCGGCAGTGCTTTACTACATGTACCGCGACTGCGGCGTGACCGAAAGTGAAATACTTGACGCGCTTGCCGTAGCCGGCGTGGTAGGCAACGTGGTAAAGCAGAACGCCTCGATAAGCGGCGCCGAATGCGGCTGTCAGGCGGAGGTCGGCGTTGCCTGCTCGATGGCGGCGGCTGCACTGGCACAGATATACGAACTGGGGACCGCCGACATCGAATGCTCGGCTGAGATCGCACTTGAACACAACCTCGGACTCACCTGCGACCCGGTGCTGGGGTTGGTGCAGATCCCCTGCATCGAGCGCAACGCAATGGCGAGCATCAAGGCGTTCAACGCCGTAATGCTTGCAAAATCGCTTGAAAGCAAGCATAAAGTGTCTTTTGACGAGATCGTTGAGGTGATGTACCAGACCGGCAAGGATATGAACCAGGGTTACCGCGAGACCTCCGTCGGCGGTCTTGCCAAAATATATGCCGAAAAGGGAAAGTAAAAAACGCCATATCCGCCAAATCAAGCAAAAGCCTGTTGACAGTCACGCGATTGTATGATATAATTTGAATGATGCTACACAAAAATGTGAACGCACTGTACGATCTAAAAAACATCATTAAGGAGTTTTATCATCATGAAAAAAGAGAGCACCAAACGGCACGATTTCCTGCGTATGCTTGCCATTCTGATCATCATTATGATCTTCAAAACGTTTCTCATCAACGACCTCATCGTAACGCTCGTCAATGCGGTATTCGATTCCGGAATAAACGGAAGTGTTACCAACACCTTTGCCGGTTATATAATATCAGCAGCTATATGCGGCGCGGTGCTCGCAACGCTCGCCTGCCGCCGTATTGAAAATGACGGCGAGGAAAAGCGCGAATTTCTTGAATTCACTGCGGACAAAGAGCCGACGAAAGAAACTCTGCGAAGCTTCACCGCGACGCGTAAAAGCATAAAGAGAAATCTCATTGCCACTGCTGCCGCGCTTGTCGTAATACTTGTCTATACCTACGGCGGTCGCATCGTTGTCTACCCGATATACACCCTGCTGTTCCTGATCGATTTTTCGATCATGTTCGGTCTCAGCACGTGGGCGGAATTCGGAGGCAGACGTCGCATCCTGCGCAAGTGGGATGCAGAGAGACTGCACAAATAAAAGACCGGGCTGTTAAAAAACTCGATGTTTTTAACAGCCCGTCAAAAATGCCGGGATCGTGACCGGCATTTTTTGATGCTATCTTGCCCGCAGTATCCGTGTTTTTTCGCCGTTAGCGTTTAGCGTTTACTGGCAGCAAAACGGCTGTGTTCAGCCGCGGTGACCAATGTCCCTTTTTTATGCTCCAACACGGAGTTCACCATTTACGCGCATCACAGCGGGATTCTGAACCCCCGTTTGCGCCGGGTGTTCGTGCGAATTCCTACGCTTGCGGAGCGCAAACTTATCCATCCCCTGCGGGGTTGGAGGGGTTCGGATCGATACAAGTTGCAATAAAGCCCACACGGACAAAGTCCGTGTTCCAATCTTCCGGCGGGATTCTGAACCCCCGTTTGCGCCGGGTGTTCGTGCGAATTCCTACGCTTGC
>CAUABN010000003.1:0-18202 GCA_958427275.1 uncultured Anaerotruncus sp. | reverse complement strand
CTGCCTGGCTGAGAATATTGAGAACAATCATCGTGAGCAAAACGCCGATAGTGATGACCGCCGCGGAAAGCTGATTCTCGGTAAGCGACGATACAAACAGACCGATCGCTATAAACGCAGCGCCGATAAGAGCCACGCCTATGAGCGAACCCCATATCTGGGCGGTGTTCGGACCTATATGGTCGCCCTTGAGCCAATCCCCCTCAGCCTTTTTTGCGGCAATTTCAGAGGCGGCAGTAGCATAAAGCGGTATAAAATTGATGCACGAAAGCACAAGCGAACCCACAAAGAGGGTCAGCGCGGCGCAGAACTTGCCCATGACCATTCCGAAAATCGTCACGGGAGATGTGAGCAGCATCTGCTCGGTACGCATTTTGCGTTCCTCGGCGAACATCCTCATTGTAAGAAGCGGGATGAGGATGATCATCGCAAATATTATGTACTGAAAATAAGACGATGTGCTGTATGAGTTGGACTGAAGCGTTGTATAGCAGCAAAGCAGTGCGGCAAGTGCAAGAAAAACTCCGACATAGACATATCCCACCGCATTGATGAAATACGAACGCATCTCCTTTTTATATATTGCAAGCATAATAAGACTTTTACCGACCGTTCCGTACGGTCATCCTTTCAGATTTTCTATTATATCTTTTATTGCGTATTACGGCGATTATTTTTTATCTTCGTCGCTATCGCTTCCGGCAAACGTATCGGACTTTATCGTGTAGTCCTCATAATATTTGCTGTCAGCGGCGCCGTCCTCTTCCGTTTCATCGTCGGCATTCTTTTTCTGCTCGGCGGTCTTCTCGATGATCTCACCGGCAAGATCACGCTCGGCGACTGCGCGGCGGCTGCGCTGCTCCTTTTCACCCGGCTTGCGCGTTCCGGTCTTGTCCACAACGGCAATAAAGATATCCTCGATGCTCATACCGAGAGCTTCAAGTCCGATGATCGGCCATTTCTTTTCCGCCATCGTCCAGAAGAGCTTTTTACGGATATCAACGCCGACCTCGCTTTCCACCATATACGTGTAGGCATCACCGTCGCGTGCGGCAAGCACCTCTGCATATGTCACACCGGGCAGATTGCGCAGCGTTGACAGAACATCACGCTGAGGACCGGATATCTTGATATTGAACCGACGGTTGTTCTCGACCGCGCGGGAGATATTCTCGGTCAGTTCGTCAGCCACGATCTTGCCCTTATTGATTATGACGATACGGTCGCATACAGCCTGCACCTCCTGAAGGATGTGCGTTGAAAGTATAACGGTATGCTCTTTTCCGAGCGTTCTGATAAGGTTGCGTATCTCAATTATCTGTTTGGGGTCAAGTCCTATCGTAGGCTCGTCAAATATAACGACCGGAGGATTTCCGATCAGCGCCTGGGCTATACCTACACGCTGGCGGTAACCTTTTGAAAGATTCTTTATAAGTCTTTTCCTCACTTCGCCTATTTTTACGACGGCGCAGACCTCGTTGATGTGCTTCTCCTTGTTGAGGGTACATCCCTTGAGATCGTATGCAAAGGAAAGATACTCATCCACGGTCATATCGGGATAAAGCGGAGGCTGCTCCGGCAGATAGCCGATAAGCCTTTTGGCATTTAACGGATCGTCAAGTATATCGACGCCGCCGATGGATACGCTTCCCGATGTCGAGGAGAGATATCCCGTGAGAATGTTCATAGTTGTGCTTTTGCCGGCGCCGTTGGGTCCCAGAAAGCCGACAACTTCACCGCGCTCAACCTCAAAGCTGATATCATCTACGGCGCAGAATGAACCGTAATTCTTAACGAGGTGAGATATTTTAATCATAAAAGCGGGTTCCTTTCATTTCGTTTTGTGACACAGTGTAAGTATAACACGGAAATATAACTATTTTATGAACGGCAAACATTTATACAAAAAAAGGTGGCGTCACACGCTGATTTTTTTGTGATATTTGGGTGAGGGACACCACATCGGTCTGCAATATCAAAAATCCGAAAGCGTTTTATCGGGGATACTTGTAAAATCCGATTTGATATTGTATAATAATAAACAGCAACTTATAAGGAGTGATACCTAATGGCGGATAACACCATGCTTCAATACAAATGTCCGTGCTGCGGCGGCTCGATAGAGTTTGACAGCGGCACGCAAAAGCTCCACTGCCCGTACTGTGACACGGAATTTGATGTCGACACACTGCGCGGCTTCGACAAGGGACTGAAGTCCACTGCCGACAACACCCCGGAATGGGAAAGCTACGGTGAAGACAGCGGCAACGGCAACTGGCGCGAGGGCGAGACCGACAGCATGGTCTCATACATATGCAAGTCCTGCGGCGGCGAGATCATAGGCGACAGCAATACCGCCGCGACCATGTGCCCGTTCTGCGGCAATAACGTGATAATCACTCAGAAGTTCAACGGTCTGCTCCGCCCCGACTACCTGATCCCATTCAAGATCGATAAGGAAGGCGCAAAGACCGCACTCAAAAACTTTATGAAGGGCAAGAAGCTACTTCCCGACCTCTTCACCTCCGAGAACAGGATCGACAGCATACAGGGTATATATGTCCCCTTCTGGCTGTTTGATGCCGATGTGGATGCCCAACTCAGCTTCCGCGCGACAAGAGTCACCTGCTGGTCAGACAGAGATTATAATTATACAAAAACCGATCATTATCAGCTGCTTCGCAGCGGTAATATCTCATTTGAGCGGGTGCCTGTGGACGGCTCCAAAAAAATGGATGATACATACATAGAGGCGCTTGAGCCGTATAACTACGCGGATCTCAAGGAGTTCGCCACTCCCTACCTTGCCGGATATTTTGCCGACAAGTACGATGTCGATGCCGACGCAAGCACTCCGCGTGCCAACGAACGCATAAAGAACAGCACGGCGTCCATGTTTGCATCTACGGTGACAGGCTATTCCACATGCACACCGACCGGCTCGAACATAAATCTTTCCAACCGCAATATACGCTACGCCCTGCTGCCAGTCTGGCTTCTCAATACCAAATACCATGATGAGACATACACCTTCGCCATGAACGGACAAACAGGAAAATTCATAGGCAAGCTGCCGGTAGACCGCGCGAAGTATTGGAAATACTGGGGTATCGTCTTCGGCGCCGCGGCGCTGATAGGCACACTGCTTTTATTCTTGCTGTTCTGAGGAGGCGATATCGACATGAAGAGTTCAAATAAAACCGCATTCCGAGCCGTCGTGGTCGTATGCATATTTATGATGCTTGCCGCCGCTATCATTCCGACCGGCGCAGTTGAAGCAGCCACGGCGAGCGGTAAATGGTTTACCGATGAGGTAGACGTTCTCGGCGCGGATGCCGAAAAATATATCGAGGAGACCGCCTCGGAGATCAAAACGCTATACGGATACAACGTCTATTTCGCTTCCGTTTACTCATTGGGATCCAAAACGGCAATGGAATACGCCGATGACCTTTACGATAAGCTGTTCCCCATCAATTCGACCGGTATCATTCTGCTCGTAAGTCTTGAAAACCGTGATTACTGGATATCCACCAGCGGCGAGGCAATAGACTTTTTTGACACAGACAGCAGATTGTACAATATCGACCACGAGGTCGTAAGTTGCCTGCGCGACAATGAATTTGAGAACGCCGCAAAAATGTTTGCGACGCTTGTAAAAAGCTGTCTTGAAACCGTTGCGCGCTATAACACGGATAAGGACGAAAGCGCGTCGGCATGGCAGAACACATATTGCGAATTCATTTCAGACTACTGGGTAAAGCCCAAAATGCCGGATGAATACGGTTCGTTCTCGATAAAGGGAATTATCAAAGCATTTTCCGAGCGCAGTAACAACTCAACGGGAATGTATGACTACGGAAACGATTATCTTCACGATTGCATCCAAAAATTCATGATAGTGCTCGTTATCTCCGCTGTGATAGCATTTATCTGGGTCGGCGTAATGAAATCCAAGATGAACAACGTGCGGCGAAACAATTTTGCCGCCAACTATGTTCGTCCGGACAGCTTCAAGCTTACGCAAAGCTCGGATATGTTCCTTTACAGTACCGTAAGCAAGGTAACTCGCCCGAGACCTGATTCCTCGCCTGAAGGCGGTGGCGGAGGCGGCTCTCACGGATCATCCTCCGGAGGCTCGCACGGCGGCACAGGCGGAAAATTCTGAATTTCAAGCACAGGCATCCCCGCGTCATCTGTCAAAACCGATGACGCGGGGATGCCTGAATATTATATTTATTTTTATTATTTATATGTTTATGCCTTTATGCCATGCGAGTTTTTTTGCCGAGTATCACAGATATTTCTTCATCCATCTCATCACGGCTGACACCGAGTGCGGTCGACAGCTCGCCGAGCAGACAACTGTATGCCGAATGCTCAAAATCAATATCAAGATCGGGCAGACGACGACGGGTGCGGCTGAATTCCTCGCGCCGGTGCCGAACGGCTTTTACTATCTTTACATAGTTCACCGGATCTGCGGTCTTGAGCGCCTCGCGGTATACATCACGTCTTGAGCGTTCGTTATCAACGGTTATCGCGGAAATATCACCGATAATGCTTATGAATGCCTTGGCCTTTTCCAGAGAAAGAAGCGGACGCATTACAACGTTTTCGTTTTCGACCGGCGTATATATCACGAGGTTTGACTGATCGTGTATAGGCTTAAGAATATAATATTCCCTTTCGTCGTCGGCATCGAACGGCGAACGCGTGAAGCCTTCAACGCGGCAGACACCGTTTGTTCCGTACATTATAAGTTCTCCGATTTCAAACATACTGCACTCCTTTCAACATCTTTTTGCGATGCAAAACATTACTTACATATTTATTATACACCGAAAATCGGGTTTTGTCAAACATTATATCCCGAATTATTTTTTATTTTTCAAAAAAAGAACAAAAAAACGGCGATTCTGCTTTTCTGCGCATTACGCCGTTTTTCTTATTCTGCTTTTTTTGCTTTCTTTTCCGCTTTGATAAGATCAATGATAGTCATAACGCCGGGACGGTATTCGCGGCGCAGGATGTGTATCGTAAGCTCCTCAGCCGAAGCAAGACAACCGACCGCACAAGCCGCAAAGCAATAAAACACGCCGACATTTGTTTTTATAAAATACGGGGTCATAAAGACCATAAGCCCGGTCAGCTTATTGAGGTACGTGTGAAGTGCCGCAAAGCGGTGATATTTAAGCGCCGCCGTTGTATACGAGGCTATCCTCAACGCAAGCACCAGTCCAACGTATATCCATATCACGCGCGGCAGACATTCCCACAGCACCGGGAATATCCGCAGCATCATAACGGAGTAAAACAGCAGATCAGCCGCACTGTCGAGCTTGGCTCCGAACTCGGTCGTGCTGTGGCTCGCCCGCGCGATAACGCCGTCCAATACATCACTTATACCGCAGAATGTATATACGATAAAGAATTCCGGCGACAGCGGAGCTATAAACAAAAGACACGCGGCGCCCGCTATTCTGAGTGCAGTCAGAAAATTGGGCAGTGTCAGAAGTTTTTTCATTCAATAATCATGGCCTTTCCTTTGTTTTTTTTCATTGATTGCCGTCAAAGCTCAGTCGGAGTGCGCGACACTGCCGTTTGCCGGAATGTCCTGTATAACAACAGCATGTCCCGGAGCGACACCGTTGGCATATGCCTCAAAGTCTTCAAGCACCGCCATAAGCGATGCGGCGGCATCAGGGAGCACCGCAGCGAGTTCATTCAGTCCCGAAATGCGTATCTCTACCCGCTTCCCCTCCATATCGGTAAGACAATCATAAAGGGCATCCCAATTCATGCCGTAATATTCCGGCAACGACAGGGCTTTTTTGAGATAAGCATGCAGCCCTTCGACAGTTGATATTCCAGAAAGCTCAAGCAAATATTGCTTTTTCCGTTTGAGACAGCACATAAAGATCTCCTTTGTGTCACAAACGCGGAATATTGAAAAAAGCACGCAAACGCGTGCTTTTTTGGTGCCGGTGGCGGGGGTCGAACCCGCACGTCCGTTAAGACACGGGATTTTGAGTCCCGGGCGTCTGCCAATTCCACCACACCGGCTTATTTTGCTTCCGCGGCGACAAAAATCACATGCATATTATACCACAATAAAAATGAAAAATCAATACCGGTATCATATTTTTATTGCACATGATTCTTTTTTTATTTTATTTTCCCCGAAAAAGCATGCGATATCGCTCAGGCACGGGACACATTCACGTTTTCTTATCTGCGGCATAACATGTAAAAAGAACAGCAAGGTACAATACCGCAAATGATGATCGGAGGTCCACACATGATTGAAAAAACAAACGAATACAACCTGTTACCCGATATCAAAGAAGCTCCCAAGCAAGCCGCACAGACCGAATCGACCGATTTGAACGGTGAAGGACGCCTGTCGGTGCGCGTTTACACCGCCGCCGGCGCAATACCGCTTGAAGGAGCGATCGTTATAATACGCGACTCGCCCTCCGCAGGCGGAGGAATAGTGGTTTCACTGCGTACCGACCGCAGCGGAATGACCCCGACTGTGACGTTGCCCGCCCCGCCTAAGGCACTTGCACAGCAGCCGGGAAATGTAAAGCCGTATTCCACCTACGGGATCGATGTCATCCTGCCCGGATATTACACACCTGTATTTGAAAACGTACCGATATACGACGGTATCACATCGGTACAGAACGTAGGAATGATCCCGTTGCCGGAAAACGGATATCCGGACTCACGACGTCCCGACAATATGATATTTTATCCCGAATCGGGCAGTCCGGGTCTTTGAGGAGGTGATAGTATGCCTACCGTCACACCGGTAATTCCGGAAACCATAACCGTTCATCTCGGCGCTCCGGGGGAATCCGCACGCAATGTGACCCTTCCCTTCTGGAGCTATATCGCCAATGTCGCATCGAGTGAGATATATCCGTCGTGGCCGGAGAACGCCCTGCGCGCCAACATCTATGCGCAGATCAGCTTTGCCCTCAACCGCGTATACACGGAATACTACCGTTCCCGCGGATATGATTTCGATATAACCAATTCAACGGCATATGACCAGTACTTCGTTGAAGGGCGCGATATATTCAGCAATGTAAACGAAATAGTGGGCGAAATTTTCAACAGCTATGTGGTGCGCCAAGGCAGTGTCGAGCCGCTGTTTACTCAATATTGCAATGGCACGACCGTCACCTGTCCGGGACTTTCGCAATGGGGCACGGTCGATCTCGCCGAGCGCGGTCTTACGCCATATGAAATACTTCAATATTACTACGGTGACGATATAGATATCGTTACCAATGTCCCGGTAGAAAATGTACGTGCATCGGCGCCCGTCATTCCTCTGCTTCCCGGCAGTGGTGGAAACGATGTGCGTAATGTTCAGATAAGACTCAACCGCATATCGCGCAATTATCCCGCGATACCCAAGATAGTCTTGACCGACGGGCTTTTCTCCACCGATACCGAGGAGGCAGTCAAGGAATTTCAGCGTATTGCCGGACTGACGCCGGACGGAATAGTCGGCAACGCCACATGGTATGCCATTCTGTTTTACTACAATGCCGTCAAGCGCCTCAATGAGCTTAATTCCGAAGGACTTTCGCTGTCGGAAATATCCCAGGAATTTCCGTTCATTCTCGAACAAGGCTTAACCGGGCAGTCGGTACGCAATCTCCAGTATTATATCAACTACCTGTCGCAGTATTACCCCACCATTCCCACACTTGCGATCGACGGGATCTTCGGTCCTGCCACTGAGGCAGCTGTCATTGATGTGCAGAACACATTCGGACTCACCCCGGATGGCTTAGTAGGTCCGTACACATGGCAAAAGATATACAACGCATATCTCGGCATAGCGCGCACCGTCCCGATAGAATACGTTGCCGAACGCGGCGTGCCGTTCCAGGGCGTTCCGCTGAGACTCGGCTCGGAGGGTGAAGAGGTCATGTTGCTGCAAAGATACCTGAACCGTATATCGCAGTCGATAACCGAGCTTCCAGAGGTATCACCCACAGGATATTTCGGGAATATCACCGACCGCGTTGTAAGGTCATTCCAGGAGCTTTATGGACTTCCCATTACCGGAGTCGTAAATATCGAAACATGGGATGCGATAGTAAGCGTGTTTGAAGATGTAAGTGCCGGAGACGACCTGCGCGAAGGTCAGTTCCCCGGATATACAGTTTCATGAAGGAGGACAAAATGGATCAGAAAGCTACCGAAGCCGAAGCAAGACGAAACATACAGAGATACCTGAGACAGCTCTCGTATTTTGAACCCTCGATTCCGCCGCCTCCGATAGACGGAGTATGGGGCGACGACACAGTACGCGCGGTAAAGGCTTTTCAGAAGCTCGAGGGTCTTGAAGAAACAGGCGCTGTCGATGACGTTACATTCGAGCGACTGTTTGACGCCTACATAGTTTCTCTTGAAGAGAGAGCGCTGCCGCTGTGCATCTCACCATTTCCTTCGGAGCCGGAAGGGTATGTCATAGGACCCGGCGACACATCACCGATCGTAAGACTCATACAGCTCATGCTCGGCGAAATATCCGCAATATACGATCTTACGGCAGTAGATGAAACCGGAATATACGACGAGGAGACCGCCGAGGCGATGTGCGATCTGCAATACAGAAATCTGCTGCCGGTGACCGGTATCATGGATAAAGCCACATGGAACGCGCTTGCACGCGCATACGGGCTTTATCTTATGTATGCCGAACCGTAAAGCGGAGATTTCACACTTTATACGGCATAATCCGGAAATGCGCGGTCAAAAATAGTGACAAAAGACTTTATCGATAAGGAGTTGCGGGTCAGATGAAAAGCAAATTCACACAAAAAGCGCAGAATACGCTTGGCAGAGCGCTTGAATGCGCAAGAGTGCTGGAGCACACATATATCGGATCAGAGCATCTTCTGCTCGGACTGCTGGGGGAGGAAGACTCGGCGGCAAGCCGTCTTTTATATGCGCGCGGCGCAGATTATGACAGTGTATATGCCATCGTCGCCAAAAATACAGTCCCCGAGGCATCCGGTATTGTTCTCCCCTCGGACATGACGCCGCGCACACGCCGCATCATAGAGACCTCGTCACGCATTGCCGCCGGTTACATGCAGAATTATATCGGTACCGAGCATCTTCTGCTCGCTCTTTGCGAGGAACGCGACAGCGCGGCTGTACGCATACTCGAGAGCATCGGACTCAAGCCCGCAGAAATACGCGCCGACATAACATCATATCTTGAAAGCGTATCGGGAAGGAACGCGGCGCGTCAGGACGCCTCCGAGCGCGCCGGAAATATCGACGGAGCGCCTACGCTCTCAAAATACGGACGCGATCTTACCGCGTCGGCAGCCGCCGGAAAACTCGACCCGACGATCGGAAGAGAAAACGAGACATCACGCGTGATACAGATACTCTGCCGCCGCCAGAAAAACAATCCGTGTCTTATCGGCGAACCCGGAGTCGGCAAAACTGCCGTAGTTGAAGGGCTGGCACAGCTTATAGCCGACTGCGACGTCCCCGAAATGCTTATAGGGCGCAAAATAATCACCCTTGATCTTCCCTCAATGATAGCGGGCGCCAAATACCGCGGTGAATTCGAGGACCGGATGAAAAGCGTAATGGAGGAAATAGCAAAAAACCGGTCAATTATTCTGTTTATTGACGAGATACACACTATCATCGGCGCGGGTGCCGCGGAAGGCGCGGTTGACGCGGCAAACATACTCAAGCCCGCGCTCGCGCGTGGTGAGGTACAGATCATAGGCGCTACAACAATAGGCGAATACCGTACTCAGATCGAAAAAGATCCAGCACTTGAACGCCGCTTTCAGCCCGTGACAGTAAATGAGCCGTCAACGGATGACACGGTGCTGATCCTGAAGGGTCTGCGCCCGGAATACGAGGATCACCACGGACTCACCATAACCGATGAGGCGATAAAAGCCGCAGTGGAGCTTTCGGTGCGCTATATAAACGACAGGTTCCTACCGGACAAAGCTGTCGATCTGATAGACGAAGCCGCCGCGGGAAAGCGCATAAAGATTGCCTCTCGTCCCGGCGCCGCCGGCTGTTATGAAAAGAAGTTGCGCGAGGTCAGACGTGAAAAAGAAGCCGCCATAGGCAGCCAGGACTTTGAACGCGCCGCCGCACTGCGGGATACGGAGAACGAGCTGCGGGAGCTGTGCGTCAGGGCAATAAACGAACAAAAAAACGAAAAAGCCACCGTCGATGCCTCCGACATAGCCGAGGTGGTAACGCTTTGGACCGGAATCCCGGCAAATGCTGTAACTGCGGACGAATCTCGCAAGCTTGGCGAGCTTGAGGGCAGGCTGCGGCAGCGCATCGTCGGTCAGGATGAAGCCATATCATCGCTCACAGCGGCGATACGCCGCGGCAGACTGGGAATATCGGACCCGAGGCGACCTATCGGCTCCTTCATTTTTGCGGGTCCCAGCGGTGTCGGAAAGACCGAGCTGTGCCGCGTGCTCGCCGATGAGCTTTTCGGATCGCGGAATTTCCTCGTGCGGTTCGACATGTCGGAATACATGGAAAAGCACAGTGTATCCCGTCTGATAGGCTCCCCTCCCGGCTACGTCGGATACGATGATGGCGGACAGTTGACTGAGCGCGTGCGCCGCATGCCGTACTGCGTTCTGCTTTTTGACGAAATAGAAAAGGCACACCCCGATATATTCAATTTGTTTTTACAGATACTCGAAGATGGCGTACTGACCGATTCACAGGGCAGACGCGTGAATTTTCGCAATACGGTCATAGTCATGACCTCAAACCTCGGCGCGCAGTACCGTGAGAAAAACAGCATAGGCTTTGATCCTACAGCCGGCAGGACCGCTGACGGAGAGAAAAAGCGTATCCGCGATGCGGTGGAGGGGGCTTTCCGTCCGGAATTCATAAACCGTCTTGACGGTATCATTGTTTTCAACCGCCTCGGAGATACCGAAGTCACGGCAATTTGCCGTTCGATGCTCGCAGAGCTTTCAAAGCGCTGCGCATCGGGCAAAAGCGGGATTGATGTCAGCTTTGACGAAAGCACCGTTGACTATCTCTGCAAAAAAGGGTACGATCCCGCCCGCGGCGCACGTCCGCTGCGGCAGGTGATAGAACGCGAGATCGAAGAGCAGCTTGCCGCGGCACTGCTCGATCCCGGACGGGATCCGGAGACGGGCAGCAGAAGCGCGCTCGTAACGTATGACAAGGATGCGAAAAAAATCGTCGTGCGACTCAATTAGCATCTTGTTTTTTGCAATTTAATATTGACGGATATTCTTTTTTGTGATATAATAACGCCGTTAAGTTGATTTATATCTGTTTGCAAGGAGAGAAAAATGAAATACAGCAAGGATTATATTGCAAAAATCATCGCAAGCGTTGAAAAGCGCAACCCCGGAGAGCCGGAATTCATACAGGCGGTAAAGGAAGTTCTTGAGTCCATAGAACCTATGCTTGCAGCACGCCCCGACATAGTTGAAGCCGGGATCATTGAAAGACTTGTTGAGCCGGAAAGATTCATCACCTTCCGCGTTGCATGGGTCGATGACAATGGCGAGGTGCAGGTAAACCGCGGCTACCGCGTTCAATTCAACTCCGCTATCGGTCCATACAAGGGCGGTCTGCGTCTGCACCCGAGCGTGAACGCATCGATCATAAAATTCCTCGGCTTTGAGCAGACCTTCAAAAACTCGCTCACAGGGCTTCCCATGGGAGGAGCTAAAGGCGGCTCGGATTTCGACCCCAAGGGCAAGAGCGACGGTGAGATCATGCGCTTCTGCCAGTCCTTCATGACAGAGCTTTACCGCCACATCGGTCCCGACACCGATGTTCCCGCCGGTGATATCGGCGTAGGCGCCCGTGAGATCGGTTATCTCTTCGGGCAGTACAAAAAAATCCGCAATGAATTCACCGGAGTGCTTACCGGAAAATCACTGAATGCCGGCGGTTCTCTTGCGCGGACCGAGGCGACCGGCTACGGTCTTTGCTATTTTACCGAAGAAATGCTCCACGATGCCGGAACGTCGTTTGCAGGCAAGCGGGTTGTTATCTCCGGTTCCGGAAATGTGGCGATTTATGCTGCAGAAAAAGCCACGACTCTCGGAGCTACCGTTATAGCAATGAGCGATTCCTCGGGATATATCGTTGACGAAAACGGTGTGGACCTTGCGCTCATAAAGGAAATCAAGGAAGTAAAGCGCGGAAGGATTCGCGAGTATGCCGACGCAAAGGGCGCAGCTGTGAAATACGTTCCCGTGTGCCGTGAGATCTGGACCGTACCGTGTGACATCGCCCTTCCCTGTGCTACGCAGAACGAGCTCGACGCCGAAGGCGCCAAGGCTCTGGTAAAGAACGGCGTATTTGCTGTCGCCGAAGGCGCCAACATGCCCTCCACTCCCGAAGCCATAGAAATATTCCGGGAAGCAAAGGTCCTGTTCGCTCCCGCCAAGGCATCCAACGCGGGCGGTGTTGCGACCAGCGGACTTGAGATGTCCCAGAACTCAATACGTCTGTCATGGACATTTGAAGAGGTGGACGAAAAGCTCCACGGCATAATGAAGAATATTTACAAGAATGCATCCGCCGCCGCGGAAAAATACGGTCACAAGGGCGACCTTGTGGTCGGAGCAAACATTGCAGGCTTCCAGAAGGTCGCCGAAGCAATGCTCTGGCAGGGCGTCTGATGCCCCGATATCCTAAATAAATCACGACCGACTGCCAAATGGCAGCCGGTCGTGATTTATTTGATCTCTTCAAGCGTTTTCATTGAAACGGTCACCGTTCCGTTTTCGCTTATGTAGTGTCTCGGGATGTTTTCAATAAGATATTTATTGTACGTTTCGTTTTTGTATTCGTTGTAGCTCGCCAACGAGGCATCCCACATAACGACGGACGGTGAGACCAGCTTATAGACAGACACGCTTCCGTGCGTTCTTCCATGATGTGTCGGCTGAAGGATATCTGCTGACAGCCCGCTCCCGTATCTGTCTGCGATCGCATTCATATATTTTCCCGAAAGATCGCCGAGTATAAGCGCGCTGTGTCCGCCTGCCGAAATCCTGAACGCCATTGAATTGGCATTGTTATAAAGCAACGCGTTGGTTTCCGGATATACATCCTCGTGCGTATGGAGTATCTCCAGTGTAACACCGTCTATGTACAACACGTCTCCCGTATGCGGCTTTATATTATAGGCATTTCCCCATCTGGCGGGCGACGCAAGCGCCGAGCGCAGGATCGCCACGAAGCCGGATCCGGCATTCAGCATAGCCTTTGCATCCGATGCAAGCATCAGCTCGTCGTTTACAAAATTGCAGATGACACGCTCCAGCCGAATCTCATCATAGTAAAAAGAAGCCATATCTGCAATGGCGCCTATGTGGTCGGAGTGCGGGTGCGTGATGATCCACGCGGCAACCACCGGAATACCGTCATCGAGCTTTTGAGCATTCAGTATATCCAATATCTTTTTGGCTTCTCCCTCACCGCTCCAGCCGCCGTCAATGATTATAAAGCTGCCTGCCGGGGTGCGTATGATGTATGACATACCGTTTATCTTTGAGGTGAAATTTGTTGCTACCATTGTAAACATCGGCTCCGCGGCATCCGGTGGGGATTCCGGCGGCAGGTAGATATCGCTGTATGACTCGTAAGGGTCGTACGGGAGCGCGATAAGGCGAACCGACTTATCGTTGCCGAAATATGAAGCAATAAGCGACATTCCGTCCTTTGCAAGGGTGACAAACCGCGTATTTCCGGACACACGCTCATTCACGGCAACGAATCCCAGACCGCCCAGTTTGTTCAGATACGATTCAAATTCGCTTTTTAAGACCATGGTCACATGGCGCATGAACACCCCGTCGCCACAGTCATAAACGGTCTTTTTTGCACCGCCCGAGAATTCCGGGATGTCGTCCGCCGTAACCGGAACGAGCTTTATTTCACGTTTGGTCTCTTCCTGCGTGACTGTTTCCGTCACAGAAGATGATATATCACCTTCCGTGACGTCGGACATCGCGCCGGAAGACAGTTCAGAATCACCGTTACCGGTGCAGGCGCACAGCAATACCGCCAGACAGATGCATACCGCAACCGCTTTTTTTATTTTCATTGGTTTACCTTGTCAATAAATTTTTTGATATCTGCTTCTACCACGCCCTTGACAGACGCTACATAAGTCGCAATACCGCGATCGTTGGCAACCATCATTTTGTTGATCTCAGACTGGTAGTTGACCGAGGATTCGACCGGAACGCTGTAAGCAATATTAGAATAGATAATATCAAGCGTCTGCCATGAAAGCGCATCGCGGCTGGTCCTGCCGTAGAGTCTGACCTCAAAGTAAGCGGTGCGGACGGTATCGTGCGAAATATACGACATTGCCTCGAGTATAAATCCTGTTCTGTCGGCATTCTGCGAATCGGACGGAACCATTATGGCGTAAGGGTTGGGAGCGTTGCAGATATACTTTTCCTGATCTGTATCGTATTTGGGCAGCGGCAGGAACCCGAAATCGGCAGACATGCTCTGGCGCATGGTATTGGAGTTTACAATAGTTGTAAGCAGGAAAAGCGCATGCCCGTTGACAAACATATTTGTTGCCTGTGTGTTCTTTGAACAGCCTGTGTAAAAGAAGTTTTCGCCAAACATAACGTTAAGTATCTTATCGTATACGTCTCCGAAGCGCTCGGATGTAAAATACGCGTAAGGCAGCGAGGTCGCGGCATCTATTTTGACATAGCCCGCATCACAGCCACTGAGGAGCGCACTGAACGTTGTGGACGGCACACCGACTATCGGGTAAATATCTTCTGCGTCGGAAACACCGTCGCCGTTGTCCTCAAACACGTCCTTGGCATAGGTGTACATTTCCTCAAGCGTCCATTTTCCATCAATGGCTTTTTTGTAAAGCTCATCGGTGCTCATGCCGTGCTTTCTCATCAGCTCCTGATTGAAGTAGATGCAGCGCACAGAGTCAAACTGCGTCGTGTCCATATCGCTGTATGTGTAGTACAGATGCTGCCCGTACCTGAGCTGCGCATTGGCGCTCTGGTCCCACCATGCTTTCTCAAGTGATATATGATCCATGGTGGTAAGATCGTAGCAATACCCTGCCAATGCAAGCTTTGCAACATTTGTTGTGTTTATCATTGCGATATCGAAGGAATGCGAACCCGAATTCCGGTCCTTCTCAACGGCAGAATACTGCTGTGATACAGCCACCGGAAGCTCGCTTATATCGACACCGTAGCGGTCCTTCATAATAATGCTACGGCGATATATTGCGGTATCAAGAGCGTCACCAGCTCCACCGTCTTCACTAACCATTGTGCATGTAGTGAAAAGCGTTGTGGCACTTGAGAAACCGTTGAGAATGATAAACTTTCCGGAATATTCACTGCTCTCTGCGGGAAGCTCAAAGCTCTCATCCGGATCCACGGTCGCCACTGCAGAGGTAGTAGTGCTGCCGGAGGTCGTTATATCGTAATTTCCGTTCCCGCCGCACGCCGCAAACGAAAGCATCGTGGCAACAAGCAGAACGGATACTATGATTTTCTTCATAACATAGTTACCGGTGAACGCCCTCAGGCGTTCTCGCGTTTGCGCATCAAAACCGCAGACACTGCCGCAACTGCGATAACTGCAACGGCGGCAACGGCAAACGCGGCAGAGGTATCACCGGTCTCGGGGCTTGTGGGAGCTTCCGTAACGGGAGCATCGGTAGCCACGGGGGTGTCGGTAACAGCGGGAGCATCGGTCACTGCCGGCGCTTCTGTTACTTCCGGAGCCTCGGTCGAAGGCACGGGGGCTTCGGTGGCAGCAGGCTGCTCGGCGGCATAGTCACCGCTCAAGCCTTTGAGTGCAAAATAGGTTGCGGGAACACCGTCGATATTTGCGCTGCGCTGGAAGTCGATACGAATGAACACGCGCGATTTACCCGCCGCCTGCGCGGAAATATCAATGCTTCTGATAAGCTCAGGATCGCGATTGGTGGCATCTGCTGCATTGATACCGGTCCCGGCAGTACCGTCATTGATAAGAGTACCCACAAGAGTCCAGTTGGCATCGGTATATCCGGCTGCGTAATCCGCCTCGCCGACTGCGGAAACATAAAATCTTATGTAGTTGGAGGCGCTGTCGCCTATCGAGTAACCGCGATAGTTGACCGTGAGCGTATCAAAAAGCTTGCCGTCTGCGGCATCAAAAGCAAAAACAGAAGTGGATTCTTTTCCCACGGAACCGACAAAGCCTTTGTAGCCCATCGTCTTCGAGTTGCCGGCAGCCTTCATGTTGAGCGAATAGACGAGCGAGCCTGAAAATGTCGATTTGTCAAGAAAATCAAATTCCTTTTCGTAGTCGGCTGCAAAAGCGGAAAACGCCATTGAACCGATAAGCGCCAAAGAGATAACTACCGTAACGAGTGATAAAATTCTTTTTTTCATTGTTTTGTTCCTCTTGTTTGTTTATTATTTTTACGGCATATGCCGCAGATTACATTGTGTCAGAGAATGATCTCCATTCCGTCATATGCCGGCTCCATACCAAGCTCGCTTGCCTCAGCCGCAAGTTCATCATGTGTGCGCTCAAGCAGATGACCTATGTGGCTCAGCAAAAAACGTGTATGAGTATCGGCAACGCCGATCTTTTCAAGCACCGACTTCATTTCAGCACATTGTTCGATATCCATATGTGCCGTTGTTATCAGTTTTCCGCGTCCGAGAGTACAATCAAGCGACACGAGATCAAATACATGAGGATAGCCCTCAAGCCATTCGGTCACGCTCGGATAAAAAACTCCGGTGTCATGCGCCCAGAGAATGTGCTTATCCTCCGCGGTATTGTCGATAACATATATCACGGACTCAACGCCCTGTGCATGCCGTGCCTTGAGCGGAGTGAATGTGTATTCACCGACAGAAAAAGGCACGCCGACCTCGACCGGATGATACTCGATCCTGAAATTTGATGTTCTTATTTTCTTTCCGGATGCATATGCAGCCTCGTGAGCGTCTATAGTCTCACACATTTTCGCCGCAGATGCTTTTGTGGCATAAACACGCAGCGGAGGCGTGTATCCCTGCGGGCGGCTGAACAGATCCTGCGGCAGAAAATGATCATAATGTCCATGGGTTATGACAACATCGTTTATCCTGCGCATATCAAGTCCGCAGTATGCCGTGTGCAGAAAGGTATCTACCGGGAACTCGATCGATATCCTGTCGTCGATAACAGCCTGAGAGCGTGTGCGTATTTCCCTTCCGCCGACCTCGCGTGCATGTCTGCATATCCGGCAGTCACAAAAGATCTCGGGGATACCTCCGCCTCCGCCGGTTCCGAAATATTTCAGCTCCATTTTTGATTTTTAAGGCTCCTTTTTATATTGCTTGCGCGGCAATGCGGAACGTTCCGATTTTGCCGTAAATAAAAATCAAACGCCGCATCACGGCACAGCATCATTAAACGGCGTTTGATTTAACTATTATCATTATATCAAAATTCGGGCAAGCTGTCAATCGTTATATCGCACAAGTGTGAACATGATTTTTTGTGCATTTGTCATAAAACAAATTTAACGATCTATAACCTCGCGACCGATCCGCGCTCCACGAGGTAAGGCTTCATGTAGACGTTCTGCGGAATGTCGGACACATCGCCCCCGACACGTCTGAGCATGAGCGCGGCTCCGAGACTGCCCATTTCCTCTTTTCTTATATTTACCGCAGTTATACCGGGCGAGGCATAGCCGTAAAGCACAGAATCCTCATGCCCGATAACCGAAATATCCCCCGGAACATTTATCCGGTTTTCATACAGGAAGCGCATAACGCCCATGGTGGTGGACACATTTGCGCAAATAAGCGAATCGGGCTTTCCAACGCGCCGGAAAAGCTCCTCCACGGCGCGCATCCCCGAAAGACCTGTATTCGACTCTCCGTAAACAACATAATCCGGATCCGGCTCGATCCCCGCATCACGTAATGCAGACTCATAACCCTGCACGCGCCCCATGCTGGAGGAAAAAGCCGGCGAGCAGTTTATGAGACCGATACGGCTGTGCCTCTTTTCCAGCAGATAATTGACGGCTATACGCACCGAATCGACCATATCCACCATAAACGAGTCGCAGTCCGGTCTCATGGAGCCGAGCAGCACGACCGGTATATTTCTCTCC
>CAUABN010000002.1:0-20921 GCA_958427275.1 uncultured Anaerotruncus sp. | reverse complement strand
AACTCCGGCGCCAGCCTCGCCTGCGCCCTTTTCCCAGCGCGCGGGGATCCACCTGTCCGCGTTATAGAGATTGTGCATACCCGTTATGACGTTGGGACAGTCGCGCTTGTGTATAGATATACCGTGCCCCTGCGTGATGAATCCTATTATCGGATCTCCGGGCAGAGGGTTGCAGCAGCGTGCGAATTTCACCTCGCACCCGACCTCGCCGTCCACTATAACGCCGCTGTTCGTCTTTACGTTTTTCGGCGCTTTGGCGACCTGTACCTGCGCCGCCTCGGTTATGGGTGCGGGCGTCTCCTCCGGCTTGACTATTCGGTCAAACTCATCGCGCAGTTTGGCAGAGAGCTTGGACACGGAAAGTCCGCCGTAGCCTATGGTGTTGAACAGATCGTCGTTCGACGCAAAACCGGTGCGTGCTCCGACAGCCGCACAGACCTCGTTGAACTGCGCGTCGGTAAATGAACGCCCGTAACGTTTAAGCTCGCTCTCAAGTGCGGCACGTCCGACAACGATATTGTCGGCGCGTTTTTCTTTTTTGAACCACTGGCGTATTTTTGTACGCGCCTCGCTGGTCTTGACTATCTTCAGCCAGTCGCGGCTCGGTCCCTTTGTGGAGGACGAGGTGATTATCTCAACTATCTCCCCATTCTGCGGTACGCGGTCGATCGGAACGATCATACCGTTTATCTTGGCGCCGACCATCTTGTTGCCGACCGCGGAATGTATCGCATAGGCAAAATCTATGACCGTTGAACCATATGGCAACGCAATGACATCGCCCTTCGGCGTAAAGACGTATGTCTCCTCATGGAAGACGTCGGTCTTGAGCGCCTGCATGAATTCGTCCGGGTCGCGGGTGGCATCCTCGGTCTCTATAAGGCGCGCTATCCATTCGAGCTTGTGATCCATGTCCGCCTTGGACTTTTCACCGCTCTTGTATTTCCAGTGCGCCGCAACGCCGTATTCGGCGATCTCATGCATCTCGCGCGTTCTTATCTGCACCTCAAACGGTATACCGTCGCGTCCGATGACCGTAGTATGGAGCGAGCGGTACATGTTGGGCTTAGGCATGGAGATATAATCCTTGAACCTGCCCGGCATAGACTTGAACATCTCGTGGATTATACCGAGCACGGTATAGCATTCAAGCTCGGTCCCCACGATTATACGCAGTGCGTAAAAGTCGTATATCTCATCAAAGCTCTTGTTCTGGTTGTACATTTTACGGTATATGCTGTATACCGTTTTGATGCGTCCCTCAAGCACAAAGTCAATATTGTACTCGCGCAGCTTGGCGTCCACCGTTGCGCGGATGTTTTCGATGAAGTTTTGATTCTGACCGTATTTTTTCTCAATATCGTCCTTGACCTCTGCATATCCGATGGGATCAAGGTAGAACAGTCCGAGATTTTCAAGCTCCTGCTTGACCCTTTGCATACCGAGACGGTGAGCCAGCGGCGCATATACCTGCATCGTTTCAAGCGCTATGGTACGCTGTTTTTTCTCCGATTTGGCGCTCAGTGTGCGCATATTGTGGAGTCTGTCGCAGAGCTTTATAAAGATGACGCGTATATCCTTTGACATGGCGAGCAGCATCTTGCGAAGATTCTCTATATGCTCCTCTTCCTTGTCCTCGACCGAGAGCGCCACTATTTTTGTCAGTCCGTCCACCAGCATTGCAACGGTGGGACCGAATTGCTTTGAGATATCCTCAAGGCTCGTCCTGTCGGAGCAGTCCTCTACCGTGTCATGGAGAAGGGCTGCGCAGATCGAATCTGTGTCAAGTCCCAGTCCCGCAACTATCTCCGCCACGGCAAGCGGGTGGGAAATATACGGCTCGCCGCTGTCGCGGAACTGTCCTTCGTGCATGCGGGCTGCGTATTCATACGCTTTTTTGATCTTCTCAATATCGTAGTTCTTGCCGTTTCCCGCGGCATGCAGGATGCCGTAAAGACGCTCCGGTCCCGCCTCTGCGGGTATCTGGTGTCTGCGCTTCTGCGACGTCTGTGCCGATTCGGGATCGTCCGTCAGCACTCCGTGCGGCAGTTGCGACGTGCTTTTCATGCGTTCAAGCGCAGCCGTCGGGATATTTTCGTTTCGTTTTTCTTCGTTATTTTTACTCATTGCGGGTATTGTCCTTATGATGATCCTCACGCGTAGCTGCGCACGCACGCAGGCGTTGCAAAAGCGGAGAGCCTTCAAGATCCACCTTTCCGTCGGTGGGGAGCGCGGTTATACGGAAGCTGTCGCGCATCGGTTCTTCAACGCCGAAAATGCCACGCTCGGCAAAAACGGCAAGAATAATGCGGAATTTTACATAGTTCATATTTTCGCTGGAGAGCCAGACGGCTGTGCCGGCGGTAAGGGTATCGCGTCCCTCTCTTATCTCGCGGGCGACCAAACGGAAGGCACGGGCAAAATCGCGTCTGTCCGGTATCACATCGGCGCCGACAGCGTCGATGTCTCCTGCCATTATCGCGTCAAAGCGTTCGCGCTCAAGCCGTCTTTCTTCGATACGGCGGCGGCTCGGTCTTGCATCGGAAATGAGCAGCTGAAGGCTCGATATCCCGCGGAATTCGTTTATATCAAGCGTGAAAAGCAGATCGACCGTGTCGTTCTCGTGAAATTCAACGGACGACGCCGGCATACCGAACCAAAGCGCGGTAAGAACGGCTCCATCGGCATTTACGATGAGCTTTGTATGCTTTCCCGCACTTATCGGAGAGATGCGCATGACACGTGCATCGCGCAGTATGAACGACGGCGTCGAGTTTGCAACACCGCACGGCTCAAATGAACGCAGCTCCTCCGCCAGATGCATGGTAAGGTCTGCGCCCGTGACCTCGCAGTCAGCGGTAACGGTAAACTTTATATCCTCGCCGCCCAGACGCTCTCGGACATATTCGTTTATGCGGCGGCGGAATTCATCCACCCGTCCGCGTTCAACGGAAAGCCCCGCCGCAAGCTCGTGTCCGCCGTAGCGGGTGAGGATATCCGAGCACGACGCAAGCGCATCGCAGAGGTTTATCCCCTTGACGCTCCTTCCGGACCCCTTGCCTATATCGGATGGGTCCGGACCGGCGTCGTCCCCGTCACGGCGGCAGCCCTCGAATGTTATGAGGATAGCGGGCATTCCGTATTTTTCGACCACACGCGAAGCAACTATGCCTATGATACCCTGCTTCCATCCGTCGGATGCGACCACCACAACGCGGTCACGGTCGCTGTCACGCTCTGCCTCTATCTTTGCCATGGCTTCCTCGGCAGTGCGGTTTTCCTCGACCTGACGCTCGCGGTTTATCTCGCAAAGACGCGCCGCAAGCTCGTCCGCGCGACTGCGGTCGGAAGTCAGGAACAGCTTTGCGGCAATATCGGCATGCGCCATACGCCCCGCGGCATTTATGCGCGGCGCTATACCGAATCCGATAAAGACCGCATATATGAGGCGTTTATTGTGTGTCGTCTGACCGCCGTCGGCACCGCGGGGGTTCTGTCCCGACTGCACCGCATCAAGCAACGCGCAAAGTCCGGGGCGCTTTGTTTTTTCTATCATAGAAAGACCGCAGGCGACGATCAGCCTGTTTTCATCGGTCAGCGGCATAACGTCAGCTATCGTTCCTATCGCGGCAAGGTCGGCAAATTCGCGGAACACACGCCGCACGCCCTCGCTGTCCGACTCACCTGCGCGGCGCGACCGCGCTATCTCACACGCGCATATCAGCTTGAACACCACGCCGACTCCCGCAAGATCGCGGAACGGATATGGGCTGTCCGGTCTGTGCGGATTTATGACCGCTATGGCGCGGGGGAGCGTCTCGCGGCACTCGTGATGATCGGTGATTATCACGTCTATTCCAAGCCCGTTGGCATGATCAGTCTCCTCCTCGGCGGTGATCCCGGTATCTACCGTTATCATAAGCGTTGTGCCGCGTGCGGCAATGCTATCAAGCGCCGCGCACGTAACGCCATAGCCCTCCTCGGTCCGGCTCGGTATGTAGTAGTCAATAGCAAGCCCGGGACACCGCTCCTTTAGGTAAAGGTACAGCGTACTGACCGATGTTACTCCGTCCACATCGTAATCCCCGTATATGCATATATGCTCGCTGCCGGATGCCAGCGCCGCTTCTATCCGTTCGACCGCCTCGCTCATTCCCGGCAGAAGAAAAGGATCGTATATCAGCGCGTCTCCCATCGAAAGGAAGGTGCGCGCCGCCTCCGGCGTTCTGAAGCCGCGCCCCCACAGAAGGCGAGACATTATATACGAAAGCCCCAGTTCCGACGATATCCGGCTTATTTCGGCTTCATCGGCGGCACTCGGCGCGTCGCTCCGCAGCTCCCAGGTCTTTTCTTTTTTTATCTTTTCACTCATTTATCATCGCCATCATCTGTATTTATAGTGGGATCAGCCCACGCATTCTTCCCGTCATCGGGCGCGCCGCTTATCACTCGCGTTATAACAACGTCGGCACGGTCGCCGACGGCAAATCTGGAATAAAGCGCGGCAGCGGCAAGCCCGGCGGCAAAGCCGCCCACCGCCGCAAGGCTCGGGTAAAGCTCACCCGATATAAAACGCGCTGTCACCGCATAAGCGGCGATCGCGATAACGCACGGCAGTATGAACACGAGCGCCGCATAACCGAGCATCCTCCCGGAGCTGCTTTCAAGCTCAACGGTATCTCCGACCACGGCTCCCACGCGGTTAAGCGCGCGTGTATCGAGCCGTGTCTCACCGCCGAGAAGAGTACACACCGAGCATGTGCCGTCCTCTCCCCTTTTGTGGCATCCCTCGCACGCCGCACGGCGCTCTGTCGCGACAACGGCATATTTTCCGTCGGTGCTTACCACCCTGCCCTCGCTCTTCATATAAATGACCTCACAATTCTTTATGCAGTGCCGGAGCGTTTGCCGCTATCACCGCAAGAGCGGTCTTAAGACCGTCAAGCGCCGCGCTCGTAATGCCGCCGGCATATCCGGCGCCCTCGCCGCACGGATATACGGCGCCCTTGCCGGGAGCGCGTCTGTCCTCCCCGCGCAGTATACGCAGCGGTGCGGAAGTCCTTGTTTCAACGCCGGAGAGCAGAACATCCGATGCGCCGAAGCCCGCTATGCGCGAGTCGAACACCGTAAGCCCGCGGCAAAGTCCGCGGCATATCTGTTCGGGAAGAACCTCCCAAAGATCGGCGCACTTCCATTCTCCGCGCGAGTATGTCGGCATTATGCGGGACGGTTCCGCCAGCGCGGTCCCCGCGCTGTGTCTGCCCGACATAAAATCTCCCGCCGTCTCTACCGGCACGGCGTAATTCCTGCCGCCGGCGGCAAATGCCGCACGTTCAAGCCTGCGCTGAAATTCTATGCCTCCGCGCAGCGTATCACCGCAATCGGACGGGAGCACGCTCACGGCAAGAGCCGAGTTGGAGTTTTTCCCCGCGCGGGCGTGCGAGCTCATTCCGTTCACGACCACGCTGCCCGCCTCGCTGGCGGCAGCTATGACCTCGCCGCCCGGGCACATGCAGAATGTGTAAACGCCGCGTTCGCCTCGTGTGTCCGAAAGCGTATATTCGGCGTGACCGAGACGTTCGTCGCCCGCATGGACTCCGAACATGGCACGGTCGATATCCTCTGTCAGATGTTCGACACGCACGCCGACCGAAAACGGCTTCGGCTCTGCGGCGTAGCCGTTTGAAATAAGATATTCGTATGTATCGCGCGCACTGTGCCCCGTCGCAAGCAGCAAAGCGCCGCAGTGAATGTCGCCTGCCGTGGTGTGCGCGTCGAGCGAGCCGTCAGGCAGCTCTCCGATACCGTCAAGCCGGCAGCGGTATATCACCCTGCCTCCGCACTCGGTTATGCGGTTGATAAGACGCGCCACAACGCCGCGCAACAGATCGGTCCCCACGTGCGGCTTTGAGCGCCACATTATCTCCTCCGGCGCGCCGAATTCACACAGCCGCCGCATTACATATGATATGTGCGGGTCGCCAATGCGCGTTACCAGTTTCCCGTCGGAAAATGTTCCCGCGCCGCCCGCACCGAACTGCACGTTTGACTCCGGGTCAAGCTCTCCGCCCGCAAAAAAACCGTCAACGCGGCGCACACGCTCATCGGCGGCGTCACCGCGGTCAATAAGGATCGGACAATAGCCCGCCTCGGCGAGCATGAGCGCGGCAAACATTCCGCACGGTCCCATACCCACCACAAGCGGAGGCGCTGTCAGCGGCGAAATACCGCGCACGATCTCAAACCCGTCGTCCGGTATTTCGCGCACGCCCTCATCGGCGGCGCGGCGGGCATCAACAGAAAAAGGCTCGTCCGCCTCGACTGCCACGGTATATACAAAACGTATCATGTCGCGCCTGCGGGCATCGACAGACCTTCTGTAAAGGTGAAAACGAAGTGGCACACCGTCCGCCCCTATCCGCTTCATCATTCTTGCGGCGGCGTCAAGAGCCGCCGCATAGCCGGCTGTGAACGGAAGCACTATCGGTCCCGTAAGCAGTCGGCGAAGCGTAATTTTACTCATATATGAATTATCTCCGATCGGTCATTGTTCTCCTGCCACGGGCGCATTTTCCGGCTCGGGCAGGTCGGTATCGTCACCGCCGGTCGTTTCCGGCGTTTTTTCTTCGAATATCAGCTTAACGGTCACGCTGTCGGGCGCGCCGCTGAAGCTGACGCCTCCGGGCAGCATTGCCTCGGTAAGCTGTACCGTATATTCGGTCACATCATCCGACATCACGGTGAGAATCGTCAGCTTTTCCACCGATGCAAGCAGCTTGGGGTCGCCGCGCAGTGTTACGGATGACGCGGACATCGTACAGCCGCGATAAGCCGCCCCGGAAAAGCCCGGTGAAAGCTCAACGGTCAGCGGCACCGTTTTTTCCGTGTGTATTGACACCGATACGGTTATATTCCGCGTTTCAAGGCGCAGATACTTGCTGTCAAGCGGGATGCCGTCCTTATCGACAGGCTCAAGCACTCCGGTCGCCACTACGCCGGTGGTCAGCTCGCCAAGCTCGATCTCGGCACGTGCGCCCGCTATCCTTGAAAGCAGCTCGCGCGGTCCGTAGACCTTCACGGTCTCGATGTTCTTTTCTATCCGGTCGATAGTATAAGAGGATTCTATCCTGTACTTAGGCACAACCTCCACCGGCACCTCGCGCTCCGCAAGCTCATCGGTATAAATGTTCACAGCCGACGGCTCGGTGTTCAGGCGTTCCACGCCTGCGGGAAGATTCACGAGCACCGGGACAAGATGACGCTCCGCCGTCGTAAGACTGCCCACATTCACATACGCGCGGAAATCCTCCGAGCTTAACTTGTTTATATCTCCGCGCTTGCCGCGCACCGTAACGCTGACTGCGCTTTCCTCAAGGTTTATGACCGACATATTGCTTATTTCCGCAAGCGTCTCCGAGCCTTCGATCTCGATAGGGATAAGCGTGAACGTTTTTTCATAATCGTCGGAATCGTTATCCACAACGTAAAGCCAGATGACGAATGCAAGAAGAAGGCATACTATGCGTGCGATTATCTGAATCCCGCCCCGCTTTGCTCCGGGTGCGCCGTATTCGTTTCCGTCTGTTTTTTTCATTTCGGCGGCACCTCCTTCAGCGATCTTCACCGTCGTCCCGTCCGGGACCGTTCTTTTTCTTTTCAGCGCGCTTTTTCATGCGGGCGGCGCGGCGGCTTATCTTGCGCACCGGTCCCTCGTCCGGAACGAGATACCCGACGAGCCGCTGTTTGAGCGTTGCGTAATTGAAATTGCGTTCAAGCTCGCCGTCAACGGCGATCGATATCGTACCCGTTTCCTCGGACACGACTATTACCACAGCGTCGCTCACCTCGCTGAGTCCGAGAGCCGCGCGGTGGCGCGTACCGAGATCCTTGTTGACATCCTTGCCGGAAAGCGGCAGGTAGCACCCGGCGGCATATATGCGACGGTCGCGGATTATGACCGCGCCGTCATGAAGCGGCGCTTTGTTCACAAAAATATTGCGCAGGAGCGGAGATGACATTTCCGCGTTGAGAATGACTCCCTGCCCCAGATATTCGCCGAGCTTTGTGTTGCGCTCTATGGCAATGAGCGCGCCGGTGCGTGTACGCGCAAGCGCGTCCGCCGCCTCGCTCAGAACATCCGCCATTTCCACTATCTTTTTCATATCACCGGCGTTCAGGCTTTTGAGTCCCTTTATCGGCGTTGTACCGAAGCGCTCAAGCGCCGCGCGCAGGTCGGACTGGAAAATGACTATTATCGCTATCATACCTACCTGGTAGAAATTCTGAAGCACAAACTTAAGCGCCTTAAGGTTAAGCGCGACGCTCAACAGCATCACAGCCACAACAAAAAGCAGACCTATCGCAAGCCTGCCGGCACGGCGGTTGCGTATAAAGCGGTAAATGTAAAACAGAAGAGCCGCAAGTATGAGTATGTCGATAAAATCGGTGAATTTTACGCCGCGCAGGGCGTCAAGTATATATGAATTGCAAAACTCTGCCGCCGTTTTGAAAAAGGAGACGAGCTTTTCAAAAAACGCTGTTTCAGCGCAGAAAACTGCCATGCGATTTACCGCTTCTTTCTGTGATATAGACTACTTAAATTTAGTCAATTATAATATTACCACAACTCAACGTTTTTTTCAATACCTTTTTAATATATATCAGAAAAAAATAAATGGAAAATAGGGTCTGCAAAAGGTCGGCGTCCAAAATACCCGCGGCAGCGCCCAGGGCAAGTCACGCGGCGCGCATGTACGGTCATACTCCGTTAATAATTATGGTGTACAATATCAAACAGAAAAGCCGCCCTTCGGCGGTCAGATAAAAGGACGTTCCACATCATGAAATTTTCGGTCGATATACCCGTAAGGATCATCTCGGGGCGCGGCTGCATAGGTGCAAACCGCGACGCGCTCCGCCTCGGCAAAAATGCCGCGATAGTTTGCGGCAGACACGGAGCCGCCTCCTCGGGCGCGCTCGGAGACGTCACACGCGCGCTTGACGCGCTCGGCATGAAATACGAAATATTTGACGGCGCGCTTCCCAACCCGCCGCTCACATCGGCATACGATATCGGCTGTCGCGCCGCGGCGAGCCGTGCCGATCTCGTAATCGGCATCGGCGGCGGCTCTGCCATGGACACGGCAAAAGCCGTGGCGGCATTTGCCGCAAATCCCGGAATAGCTCCGGAGGCGCTTTACGATCACGCCGCGCTTACCGCCGAGCCGTTGCCGCTCGTGCTCATACCGACGACAGCCGGCACAGGCAGCGAGGCGAATCCTTACTCGGTGCTGACGCTTCCCGACGGCAGACACAAAAAGACATACGCCGGACGCGGCGCGTGGGCGCGTGTGGCGTTCGTTGACCCCGCATATACGGCATCGATGGGGCGTAACGGCACCATAAGCACCGCCCTTGACGCAATGGCGCACGCCATGGAGTCATACCTCTCGCCCAAGTCCGACGCCCTCTCGCGCATGCTGGCGCTCTACGCCGGACGTGCGATATGGGATGTTATATCCGAATACCCGGATAGCTACACCGACGAAATGCGCGACGCGCTTGCATATGCCTCCTGCGCCGCAGGCGCCGCAATAAGCATAACCGGGACCGGCTTTCCTCACCCGCTCGGATACAGCCTGACCCTGCTTGACGGCATTCCCCACGGCAGAGCGTGCGCGGTATTTCACGGAGATTATATCGAATACAACCAGAAAACGCCCGAGGGTGCGGCGCTCATTGCCGAATTTGCCGCCGGGATCGGCTCAAAGCCGCGCCTGCTCGCCGAATATCTGCCCGCACTCGCGGCGGTAGAGCTGCACTTTACCGACGCGGAGATCGCCGAGCGCGTAGATCTGATAAAGGGTGCAAAAAATTATGTGAACAGCCCTTACGTCCTCTCGGACGAAGAAAAGCTGGAGATATACCGCCGGCATTTCGGAAAATAAGCAAGCCCGATACGTCCGGAAACCCGGCATCATTGGTTTACGTCATGCGCGTTCTCATTGAAAAAATCATCGGTACTGCATCCGAGAATGCGCGCAAGCTGCGGGAGCAACGTGATATCGGGATAGCACGTTCCGGCCTCCCACTTGCAGACAGCCTGTGCGGTTATCCCCATCAGCTGTCCGAAACTGCGCTGTGACAATCTGTTTTCGCGCCTGTACCGTTTCACTCTCTCTGAAATATTTATTCCTCTGTCATGAATATCCATCTCACACCTCCCGATGCTCTGATATTCCGACACTCCCGACGTCAAAAAGGTTGGGGAGCGTGAGGACTCGTTTTTTACACATCATGGGGCTGCCGAAAAGCTCATAACTCTTTTCGTCAGCCCCATGATATTATTTTTTATTCTTCCTCGCTGGGAATAACTCCGTCAAGTCTCGGGTCTCCGCGCGATTCAAGCTCCATATACTGCGGCAGGGTCAGCAGCACGGTACGCGGCTTGGTGCCGTTCATGCCGGACACAAACCCCATCTTTGCCATCTGGTCGATAAGCCTTGCGGCTCTGCCATATCCGATGGACAGCGTCCTTTGCAGGTATGACGTGGCGATCGTTCCGTTATCCACGGCAATCTTGAGAGCCTGCCTGAACTGCGGATCTCCGCCGGCAGACACGCTCCCGCCGGAGGCATCGCCTCCGCCGAATGACGCGGCTCCTTTTTTGCCCGCCGCGACGCGCTCCGCCTCACGGTCGATATCGGAAATAAAGTCTCCGTCATAATCGGCACAGCCGTAATTGTCCTTGATAAAGGAATTTACGGCTTCGACCTCATCGTCCACCACGAGCGCACCCTGTGCGCGGCGCGGCTTTAGCGAGCCTATGGGAGCGTAGAGCATATCGCCCTTGCCTATCAGCTTTTCGGCTCCGGCTATATCTATGATCGTGCGGCTGTCAACCTGCGATGCAACGGTAAACGCGATACGTGACGGCACGTTCGCCTTGATAAGTCCGGTGATGACATCAACGGAAGGACGCTGCGTACCGATTATCAGGTGTATCCCCGCCGCGCGCGCCTTCTGCGCCAGACGGCATATCGAAGTCTCTATCTGATCCGGCGCCGTCATCATGAGGTCGGCAAGCTCGTCGATTATGATCACTATCTTGGGCAGTTTCGGATGCTCCGGATCGCCCGCCGTGATCTTGTTGTAGCCGTCGATATCACGCACGCCTACGTCCTCAAACAGCTCAAAGCGGTGCTCCATCTCGTTGACTGCCGCATTCAGCGTACCCGTGGCGCGCTTGGTGTCGGTCACAACCGGCACCTTGAGGTGCGGCAGGTCGGAATACATGCTCATCTCGATCTTTTTGGGGTCGATCATTATAAGCTGAACTTCATCCGGCCGCGCTTTGTATAGCAGACTGATTATGATGCAGTTTATGCAGACGGATTTACCGGATCCGGTAGTACCCGCAATAAGCAGATGCGGCATTTTTGCGATATCGAAGATTATCATATTTCCCGCAACGTCCTTGCCGAGGCACGCCGTCAGCTCGCTTTTGGAATTGCGGAAGGTATCCGATTCGATAAGCTCGCGTATGAACACGGTGGCGCGCACACGGTTGGGGACCTCAACGCCGACCGCGCTCTTGTTGGGGATCGGCGCTTCTATTCTGACGCCGGTCGTGGCAAGCGACAGCGCGATATCGTCAACAAGGTTAGATATCGTGCGTATGCGCGTACCCGCCTCGGGGTACAGCTCGTAGCGCGTGATTGTAGGTCCGCGCGAATATTCGATCTTTTTTATCTTGACGTTGAAGGAGGAGAGCGTCTCCATCAGCTTCTGCGCGTTCGTGCGCAGCTCCGTCTCCACATCCTCGTTTGAGGGCGCGGTGTTCGGATGCAACAGATCAACCGGCGGGAAGGTGTAATCCGCCGCCTGACGCTCGGGTGTCTTCTGCGGTGCGGAGGCGGCGGAGGCGGTCACATCCGCATCACTGCTCTCGTTGTCGCTTATCGGGGTCAGCTTTATCTCAAGTTCGCCTGTAGCCTCCGTCTCGGGAGACTGAGACTCCGCCGCTTCCGGCTCGGACGCACGCACCGGGACGGTCTCGGCAGGTACTTCGCTCCTTCCGAATATCTCGTTAAGACCGTACGGATCGTCGTCAGGACGGTTCTCGCGCACGGGAGCGATCTTTTTTACACCTGTATTGTTCTCGGCAGGCTTCGCCGGCTCAACGACCGGCGCCGCCTCGGTTATTGAGAGCGCGGGAACCGCCGCGCTTTCGATCTGTACGGGCGCGGCAGCCGCTCCCGCCGCGGGAGTTATCTTTACAGCCTCAGCCCTTGAGACCGGTACCGGATCATCGGGCATAGGCGTTACAAGCACAGGCTCGGGTCCGGGCGTTCCGGTATCGTCCGCAGGAGCGGGCGCGTCGGTCTGTCCCGGTATCAACTCTTCAAAATCAGGGATATGATGCTTTTTCACCTCGGCGGCGGCACGTGCGCGCTCGGCGCGGCGTGCGGCAAGCTGTGCCTCGCGATCCTCGCGCAGCATCTGCGCCTCTATGACCGCGGCACGGCGGCGGTCCGCCTGTATCGCACGCTTTTCCTCACGCCTTTCCGCTTTTTCCGCACGGCGCTCCTCGCGGCGTTCCTCACGCACATCGGCGTTCGCCTCGCGGTTCTTTTTTGCCTTGTATTTTATCATGTCGATAAGATACCCCGGCGTAACTCCGAAAAGGAAAAGCACGAATATAACAAGAAGCGCGATAAGGATTATAAGCGCACCGGCAAAGCCGAAGGCAGAACGCACAAGTCCGCCTATAAGGCCGCCGAAAAAGCCTCCGCCCGTAAGACGGATGCCGTATGTCCAGTTTGAAAGAGGCTCGCCCGTGCCGAATATTGAAGCGCCGTAATCGCCCCAGTTATAGTGCGTGGGGTTCATTTTCGGAATCGAAAAAACATGTACGAGCGACGATATCACCGTAACACAGCCCAGCGACAGCCACAGCTTGGGACGCACTATCCCGAGGTCAACATATTTACGCCAGAAGACCGCAAGATTGAGCAGTATCAGCGGTATGATGAACGCCGGCCAGCCGAGAAGCCCGCAAAAGAAATCGCGTATCACAACGCCGACCGTACCGACAGCGCCGTCTATTTTCGAAAGCAGAAAAAAGGCGGTGAGCAGGATGGCTGCAACGACGAATACAAAGGGCAAAAGCTGGTTCATAAAGCGCGAGGACTCGGGCACCGGATCGATACGGTGCTGTTCCGGCTCGGCTTTTTTTGCCGTGCCGCGCGTGTCCTGCGACGTTCGCACCGGAGCGGTCCTGCTTTCCTTTTCGCGGGCGGTCTTCTTCTGCACCGCCGTGATTTTTTTGTTTTTCTTATCGTTTGGCATTTATGTCTGTCCTTTCGGTCCGCAAAGTACGCGGAATGTATTTTTCCGCGTTCAAGCCGAAATAATAATCATGTATTATATAGTATACCACTGTTTTGGTCTTTTTGCAACAGAAAAAAGGAGCGGGAGGAAAAAATGAGGTCACAAAAAACGGGGACGCTTTTGCGGCGCGGCGCGCTCCGGCGCTTTGTCATGACCGCCGCCGAAGGAAAAAATCCGTGGATGCTTGCGGCGGCGGGGCTTATAGCGGGATTCATAAACGGGCTTATCGGTGCGGGCGGCGGAGTGTTTATAGTCCGCTCGGCTGCAAAGCTGCTGCCGCGTGACGAAAAAACAACGCCGCGCGACATATACGCAACGGCGCTTGCGGTCATGCTGCCGATATCGGCAGTGTCGGCAATATCGTACGCCCGTCTCGGCGTATGGCACGGAGAGGGCGCCGCGGGCTTTATACTGCCCGCAGTGGTCGGCGGGATAGCCGGAGCCTTACTGCTCGACCGCCTGCACACGGGGGTTCTGCGGCTGATATTCTCCGCGGTAGCGGTATATTCCGGAATGACCATGCTTATGAGGAGCCTTGGGTGAATGCTTGATATTATCGTCGGCACCGCCGTTGCGGTGCTTTCCGGGATGGGTGTCGGCAGCGGCGGACTGCTTGTAGTATATCTGACGCTTGCCTCCGGTATGAGCCAGGCGCCCGCGCAGGCTCTGAATCTTTTCTTTTTTCTCTTTGCCGCAAGCGCATCGACGGCGGTGAACATCCGCCGGCGCAGCATCGCATGGGGCTGCGTGATCCTTCTCGGTCTCGGAGGAGCCGTAGGAGCGATAGCAGGCTCGGCGATAGCGGCGGCAGCAAAGCCGCGCGTGCTGCGCATGCTTTTCGGTATCATGCTGACCGTCACCGGCGCACGCGGGCTGATCGGTACGGCGCGGGACGGTATAAAGCGGCTCAGGACCGGGAGCTGACACAAATCGGCGGTGCGGGAAGCCCGTATCGGGTCCGCACCGCCTGTGCGTGATGATCTGCTTATTTCCGGTCTTCCGGTCCGTCACTTGTTTTCGCTTGCGATAAGCTCCGCTATCGCGCCGACAGCCACTCTTATCGCCTTATCGGTATCATGCGTCTCGGCGGCATCGGTATCAAGTCCGAGATTGGCGCGCTCCTGATTCCAGACTGTGAGGAAAACCGAGCCGCATCTGACCCCAAGCGCCGCGCCCACCGTGAATATTGCCGCCGACTCCATTTCACTTGCAAGCACGCCGAGGCGCTTCCACGCCTCCCACTTTGCCATAAGCTCACCTGCTACGGGCATACGTGCGGGGCTGTGCTGACCGTAAAACGAGTCCTTGCACTGCACCACTCCCGCATGGTAGGTGTAGCCGAGCTTTTTAGCGGAGGCAATAAGGGCGAAAAGCACGTCCGTGTCCGGTACAGCCGGGAATTCAATGGGTGCATATTCGCGGGAGGTCCCCTCCTGACGCACCGCGCCTGTGGCGATAACGCAGTCGCCCGAGCACACCTTGGTGGATATCCCACCGCAGGTGCCAATACGTATGAATGTATGGACTCCGCAGGCGGCAAGTTCCTCCACCGCAATGGCTGCGGAGGGTCCGCCTATACCGGTGGAGCACACCGACACGCGCTCTCCGGCGACAGTTCCGGTGTATATGTTGTACTCGCGGTTCTGCGTAACGTGATGAGGATCGTCAAAATACTTTGCTATCTTTTCGCATCTTCCGGGATCTCCGGGCAGGATGCAGTAGCCGCCGACATCTCCGGGACGGCAGTTTATATGATACTGAAGGTCATTGGTTTTAAGCATATTCCGGTCTCCTTGAATCGTATTGTATCATTATTATGACATAATACGGTGATCGTTTCAAGGCTTATTTGTGTATATTTGTTAAAAGGGTGTGTAAAAAACTCAAATTGAGTTCTTAACAGCACCCTTTTGACCTTTCTTTCAGCCGAGGTGAGAAACAACGCCGAGGAACAGCGGTATTCCGCTTTCGCTGTCCACTATCATGCATATGAACGGGCGGTCAAGAATGACCGTGCGGTCCTCCACGGGCATAGCAGCCGTGGCATCGTTTTTTGCCCATGTTATCGCCGCGGCGCGGGTGCCGTGGCGGTCAAGCTCGATGAAGGTCTTGTGCCCGACCGCCGAGCAGAAGGTCGGCATGGCGGAGAGTCTGCTGAGATCGGCTTTTCCCGCATCGAACATATCACCGACGCCGAGAGCCTTCAGCGCATATTCAAGGCGCACCGAATATTCAAAGCTGAACTCCGGGACCCCCGCGTCGGCGCCTCCGGTGCGGCTGTTCCACATATCGAGCCATGCGGAGCCGTCAAGCTGTCCCGCCGCTTCAAAGATATCGGCATTTTCATCATTCGGCAGAAGACCGACAAAGCTGAACTTTCCGCCCTTGTATTTCTTGGCAAAGCCGCGGAAAGAATCGGACGAAAGCAAGCTCTCACCCTTGGAGCGCAGCATTTTGACCGCGCTCATGCTTCCGTCGCGATTACGGAAACTGTCGTCGCGGATATTGTTTTTTTCATATTTTTCATCCCACTCGGCATCAAAGCAGACGGCGTTTATGAGATACGTCACGGCATCGGCAGGTATGGAATCGATGATGTTTTTTATCATCCCGTCGGTGTTTTTTCCGCACCACGAATTTATATCATTTACGGTCGTATTATCGAACGGAGCGGCAAACACATCTGCTCCGTACCAGTCGGCGTTCCTTTGCAGAAAGTCCGCATTGACCGGGAAGCCCTCGCGCACCCATACGGAATCCGCGATCGAAAGAGGGGTATCCTTTCCGCATATGCGGGAGTTCATAGCGTAAAGCCCGCGCGCGAGCGCATCGCTGTCCATGCCAAGAAGCGCTTCAAGCTCGGCGCGCGTGTTGCCCGCCGCACCCTCGGTAAACATTCCGAGGCACATAGCCACCGAATACGCCGAGATAAGCGAATTTCCGCCGTCCTTATCAAAGGTCTCGCCGAACAGCCGGAAGGAAAACTCTGCCAACGCCCGGTAAAGCTCATCGCTCTCACTTCCCTGCTCTGTTGCAGTGCGCGAATATCCCGCCGACAGCTCTGCGGCGGCAACGCCGACGCATGAGGTAAGCGAAAAACACATTGCTACCGCCATCATCACCGCAACGGCGGCGACCGTCATTCTTTTTTTCATTGTTGTGTTCCTCCTTTGGAATCGTATATCATATATTTGTCACCACTCCGATGAACATCGGGATACCCGTGGCATCGTCCACTATCATAAAAACAAACGGGCGGTCAAACACGAGCCTGTGCACCGGTGTGTCATTGATACCGGCGCAGTAAGTAGCCCCGGTCACTGCTGCGGCGCGGGTGCCGTCGCGATCCACTTCGATATGCGTCTTATGCAACACGCTGTCGCACGCTCCCAGCAGCTCTGACGCGTCGCCAAAATCAGCCCGTGTGTAGTCAAACATATCGACCGCGCCGAGCATCGCCTCGATCTGGGCTTTTGTCTCGCCGCGTGCGCCGTTGGCGAGCATGCCGAGGCAGGTCATGACCGAAAACGACGAAATGAACAGATTTTCGCCCTCTCCGGTCAGCAATTTATCAAACAAGGCAAAAGAGAATTCGGAATAAATGTCCGCAAAGTCGGCATCGACCGTGCGGTCACCGAAGAACCCGCGCACATATCCGTCCGAAAGCGCGGAGGCGCGGAACACCGCGTTCGTATCCGACTGCGCGGTGCCGGACGGCGCCGCGCAGGAGCACAGCGATATGCCGATGACAAGCGCCGTAAATACCGCGAGCATTGATCTCAGCTTAATTTTTTTTCATACCGTTTTTCCTCCTTGAGTTGTGATGTTATTTTGTTTTTTGATCCTTCCGGTCCCGCAGATCGATATTACGGAATTCGTCGGTATACATACTATCGGGCAGCTCGGGGCTGCCATAGGTTTTACGTTTACCGAGCGAGAAAGCAAGCTCATGACTGTCAAAGCCGTAAAAATACACCCACGTCCGAGGCAGTCCGCCCCCCGCGACGCACTCGCTGTCAAATTCGGAATAGTCTATATCGATGTTGTATGTTCCCGGCTCGGTCGGCAGCCTGTCGACTTTTTTGCCGTTCACGGTGAGCACTATCCCCTTTGTGGCCGCGAGATTGCCCACCGTAGCGGCGTTATCCTCTACGCGGGCAAAAACGAAGCGCAGCTCCGGCGCGCTCCGGTCGAGATGCAGTGTGAACGAGACGGTCCGCCGCTTTGTATTGTCATAACCGCGGAACGCGATCCACCCTGTGTCGTTTATGATGCGATTGCCGACACCGTAGTGGTACTTGACGGAAAGACTTTCCGCGCTGTCATACACGTCACCCGCTGCGTTCTCCCCGGCAATGTCCGTCATGCTTCCGTTATTTTTCCCTCCGTATTTATTATCCGGCGACCATGCATCAGATCCGCGATCCATATTCTTACCGGTAAAGATCGTTACCGCAAAGATACCGACCGCAAGCACAAGGCACGTTGCGGCGGCAGACACCGCGACACACAGCCTGCTCCATGTCCGTGTCCTGCCCGCATGCAGCGCTGTACTGTCATCCGCCGCCTCTGCGATAAGATCGTCTCCTATGCCGCCGACCGCCCCAAGCAGTCCGACGGCTTTTATGTTTTTTTCGTTAGCATTGTGGTTCAAAGGTAAAAACCCTCCTTTTCGAGAAAAGCCTTCAGTTTTTTTCGTGTGCGGAACAGTATCTGTGAAACATTTGCCTTCCCCGTTCCGGTGAGCCTTGCGATCTCCCCTATGCCGTCGGCATAAAAGTAGCGGCGCACGAACATCACCCGCGCCGTGCGCGGCAATGTACGCAAAAAAACGTCTATCGCGCGGGACAGCCCGGCTGCATCGTATTCGGAAGCGCCGTCCCTCTCCGGGATGGCCTCAGCCAGCTCATCGGTAAGCGGCAATACGTCCGCCTGCCTTTTCTGCGCCGTGCGCCGCTCAAGCACACGGCACGCAAGATTGTGCGTTATGCGGCAGATATACGCCTGAAAATTTTCCGGCTTTGTCGGCGGTATCGAATTCCATACCGCGAGGTATGTGTCGTTCACACATTCCTCGGCATCCTGCTTGTTGCCGGTTATTCCGAGCGCGACAGACATGAGCATTCTGCCGTAGCGGCGCGCCACCTCGTCAAGTGCCGCCTCATCGCGTGCAAGAAAAAGCTCTGTTATTGCTTTGTCATTCAAATGTCCGCCTCCTTCCCGCATACCGCACACGCTGTACATTTTTAAAGCAAGGATATCCTTCACCACGTATGTACGGTTTTGCACGGCAATATTTCATCCGTGCGATATTTTTTTGCGTAAAAACTTTTCCGGTCGCCGCTTTGAATAATAAAGGACCATATGATATAATCATAAGTATGGAAACGCCGGGTACACGCCCGGCATATCGGAATACATCATTCCGCATCTTCATTATACTTGAACGGCGGCTGTGTGTCAAGCGCGCCCGCGCCTGCTTTTTTTCGCTCCGATTTTACAAAAAACGACTTGACATTACCATGCACGGGATGTATAATGAATACCTTAATGCATACCGAAAAACGATATGAAATCAAGGAGATAACGCATTGGAACAGCTTCTCGGCAAAAAAGGTTTTATATGTGACATGGACGGCGTGATATACCACGGGAACCGTCTTTTGCCCGGTGTCGGCAGATTTCTTGAGTGGCTCAAGGCAAACGGAAAGAAATTTCTGTTTCTGACCAACTCAAGTCAGTATACTCCGCGCGAGCTGCAGCAGAAGCTGGGGCGCATGGGACTTGATGTCGATGAATCGCACTTCTACACCAGTGCGCTCGCGACCGCGCGTTTTCTCAACAGTCAGGCGCCCGGATG
Organism: uncultured Anaerotruncus sp.; assembly: GCA_958427275.1. GTDB lineage: Bacteria > Bacillota > Clostridia > Oscillospirales > CAG-272 > CAG-390. Next base: position 1,669 of record CAUABN010000002.1, on the reverse strand, counting down.
CTCGGCGTTCGTTATGGGCGAGCACGGCATACAGAATGCGCTTTACGATGCCGGCATTACCTATAACGATGTAAATCCCGACTATGTTGTCGTAGGCGAGGACCGCGGATACAGTCTTGACTCGATAACAAAGGCAATACGTCTTGTAAACGCCGGAGCCAAGCTGATAGGTACGAACTATGACCTGACAGGTCCCACAGAGGACGGCATAGCCCCCGCCTGCCGTGCGCTTCTCGCGCCGATAGAGCTTGCGACCGGAAAACAGGCGTACTACGTCGGCAAGCCCAACCCTCTCATGATGCGCACGGGACTCAAGCTCCTCGGCGTTCATTCGGAGGAGGCTGCGATCATCGGCGACCGTATGGACACCGATATAGTTGCGGGGATCGAATCCGGACTTGACACCGTACTCGTGCTGTCCGGCGTCACTTCCCGCAGCGACTGCCTCAACTTTCCATACCGCCCGCGTCTGATACTTGACGGAGTGGTCGACATAGCGGATGCGGCAGAGCACAAATAAAAAATGACCGCCGCGAAATACGCGGCAGCCACCAAACACTTTTATATCTTCATAACTCATAAGATAAGGGACTTTGAACCTCGGATCGCGTGTAAAGAAATGCAGATTCCTTTCTTCACCCGACGCGATCCACGGATCCGCAAAGCGGATCCCGGAAGGTTCAAGGTGAAATCACTCTGATCAAATGTTTATAGGGTCATGCCCTATGGACATGACCCTATAAACATTTGGTGCGGGTAAAAGGACTTGAACCTTCATGAGGGAATCCTCACTAGAACCTGAATCTAGCGCGTCTGCCAATTCCGCCATACCCGCATTAACGCCGTATCACCAACGACTCTGTTATTATAACACGTTTTTTTCCGTTTGTCAATAACCCGAACATAAAAAATGTTCGCAAACCCGATTTTTTTGTCTGCGGTACAGTCTTTTTGCCGCGCAGCCGAGGTACACACATTGAATTTCAGCAGTCTTGAATTTATATTTTTATTTTTTCCGCTGTTTTACGCGGTCTACTATCTGATCCCGCCGCGTCTGCGGAATGCGGCAATCTTCATAGGCAGTCTTATTTTCTATGCCGTGGGTACCTACAAAACGCCCGCATTTCTGATAATAATAGCTGTATCGACTGTAATAAACTACACGCTTGGGCTGTTTATCGACTTTTTCCCGCGCCGCGGCAGGCTGTTCGTCACGCTCGGAGCGATATGGAACATCGGCTCGCTGTTTCTCTTCAAATACGCAAAACCTCTGTTCGGCGGGATAGCGGGATTGCTCTCCGCCATGCTCCGCGCCGAGGTGAGCTTTGATATCTCCTCGCTCGTGCTTCCGCTCGGTCTCAGCTTTTTCGCCTTCCGCGCCGTGGCGTATCTTGCCGATGTCAGCAGTGGGGAATGTCCTGCCGAGCGCTCGCCGCTTGAATTTGCGGTGTTCATGTGGATGTTCCCGTGCATGGTCGCCGGTCCCATAACCTCATACCGCAATATGCGCGATGAGCTTCACAGCCGCCGCTATTCCGCAGACGCATTTGCCGACGGCGCCCGCTCCTTCATCATCGGTCTGGCGCTCAAGGCTCTCATTGCCAACAGGCTTTCGGCATGCTGGTCGCGCGTCGGGGGACTCGGCTATGACAGCATATCATCGCCGCTT
>CAUABN010000001.1:0-22775 GCA_958427275.1 uncultured Anaerotruncus sp. | reverse complement strand
TCCCGATGTATGCGTGAAGCTCACCGCTTTTAGCCGCAGTGCGGAAGCGCTTTATGAGCACAAGGTAATACAGGTTGAAGTTTATGCCGAAAAGCAGCATGAACACTGTAATTACCCATTGGCAGTAGGGACTGTAGCCCGCAATACTGTCTGCCTTTATGCCGAATCCGCCTGTACCGGCAGTGCCGAAGGAGTGGAGCAGTGAGTCGAACAGTGGCATACCTCCGCATAAGAGAAGGATCGTCTGAGCCACAGTCATTGCGATATATATGAGATAGAGTATCTTTGCCGTGTCGCGTATGCGCGGCACCAGCTTGCCGACGATAGGTCCGGGCATTTCGGCACGCATGATGTGTATCGATCTGCCGGATTCGGTCGGAACGATAGCCATCATCAACACAAGCACGCCCATGCCGCCTATCCAGTGTGTAAAACTGCGCCAGAGTAGCATTCCGTGCCCCATGGCTTCGACATTTGTGAGAATGGAAGCTCCTGTGGTCGTAAAGCCGCTGACCGTTTCAAAAAGCGCATCGATGTACGACGGTATTTCGCGCGATATGTAAAACGGCAATGCGCCGATAAGAGACAGGACGGTCCACGCAAGCGACACGGTGACAAATCCCTCGCGCACATATATCGCGCTGTTGCGCGGTTTTGAGAAAAGCACGAGCGAGGCTCCGATGGCTCCCGCGACCGCCGCCGCTATTATAAAGCAGACGAGCGCACGCCATTCAAGGTAAAAAATACACGCTATGGCGGGCAGCGCGAGCATGGCACTCTCAATCAGCACTATCTTTCCCGTCGTTTTCAGTATCATCCGGTGGTTCATCTGTGCCTCCGGATCAGTTGAGAATGTCGGAAAGACTGCCGAGCATTCGCCCCGCGGCGATAACGATCACGCGGTCGCCGCTAAGTATCTTATCGTCGCCTGCCGGGATTATCGTCTTGCGGTCGCGTATTATTCCCGCTATCAGTATTCCGGGCTTCATTTTTGGCTTCAGCTCCTTCAGCGGGATCCCAAGCAGCGGCAGTCCGTCGCTGACCTTGAATTCCAGTGCCTCGACCTTACCGTCCATCAGCTTGTAGAGCGTTTCAACACTGCTGCCTATCGAGTTCTGGAGAGCGCGCGCATAGCGCACAAGCACATCCGCGACCGTCTTTTTGGGTGACACAACATATTCAAGTCCCAGGTGACCCGCTAGCGGCATCATTTCGTTGCGGTTTATTTTGGTTATGACCACCGGTACGTTTTGCGTGGCGGCAAAATAGGAAATAAGGATGTTCTCCTCATCCATACCGGTGAGCGATACGAACGCATCATGCGAGGCAAGTCCTTCTTCAAGCAAAAGCTCCTGCCTTGCGCCGTCGCCGCATATGACCACTGCGCGGGGCAGCTCGGCGGCAAGACGCTCGCATATCTCGGGGTCGCGTTCTATTATCTTTACGTCCGTCCCTGCGGCGGTGAGGCGCTTGGCAAGATAGTGGGCGGTCATACTGCCGCCGAGAATCATCACACTGCGCGCCTGACGACGAAGGGCGCCGATTATCTTCATAAATTTCTGTATTTCCGCAGGCGCCGCCGTAAGCCCGAGCCTGTCGCCGGCACGGAGAACAAAGCTGCCGCTGGGTATAGTCACTTCATCGCCGCGCCGCACGGCACATATCAGCACCTTGGCGTCATATTTTTCACGCAGCTCCAGCAGCGACATACCGTCAAGCGGGGAATTGTCCGCGAGCCGCATTTCGATCATTTCATAGTTGCGCTGTGAGAAGGTCTCTATCTTTACCGCCGACGGAAATTTAAGCAGGTTGTAAAGCTCGTGTGCGGCAAGCGATTCGGGATTTATCGGCATTGAGATGTCAAGCATCTGCCGCATAAGGCCAAGACTGTGGTCGTTGTATTCGGGATTGCGTATACGCGCTATGGTATGCTGCGCCCCCATTTTCTTTGCCATGAAGCAGCTGAGCATATTGAATTCATCGGAGCCCGTTACCGCAACAAAAAGGTTGACCGATGAAACGCCGCCGGCCTCAAGCGTTTCACAGTCGGCGCCGTTTCCGCATACTCCCATTACATCGTGGATATTCGTGATCTCAGAAATGACAGCAGGGTCATTGTCTACCGCGATCACGCTGTGCCCCTCGGCGACCAGGCTTTCGATTATCGTTGTTCCGATCTTGCCGCAACCTGCGATCATAATTTTCATGTGAACAAGCCTCTTTACCGTATTGCGGCATGCACCGCCTTGTATCCTATATTATAATACCAAAACAGAAAATAATCAAGAGATAATAGGAACAAGGTGGTTGTTAAAAAACTCAATTTGAGTTTTTTAACAACCACCTATGCTTTGTGCAAAATAAAAATTTTCTTTGTATTAGAAAATAGAGTGCTGTAAGGTTACATTTTCGTGCTATAATCTGCGCATTATTACTCTGGCATGAACGGAAATGATGAACATAACATTCAGAAAAGCAGCGGCGGATGATATCGACCGAATAAGTGAAATTTATGAAATGATACATACCGAGCAGGAGCGCGGAAGAACATATACCGGCTGGGTACGCAGGGTATATCCGGTGAGGGATACCGCGGAGTCAGCCCTGAAGCGTGGAGATCTGTTTATTGAAGAGCTTGACGGTGGCATCGCAGGTGCGGCGATAATAAACCACACTCAGGGCGATGTGTATGCAAATGCTCCGTGGAATTTTGATGCGCCCGATGATCGCGTTATGGTTTTGCACACTCTTGTGATCGATCCGGGCATAAAGGGGAAGGGGCTTGGCAGAGCATTTGTGGAGTTTTATGAGCAGTATGCGCGTGAACACGGATGTGATGTCCTTCGGCTTGATACCAATGTGCTCAACCGTAATGCACGCGCGTTTTATAAAAAAATGAATTACAGCGAGGTAGCTGTTCTGCCGTGTGAATTCAACGGGATAAGCAATGTGGATCTCGTTATGCTTGAGAAAAAGCTCTGAAAAGTCAAAACCGTGCTGTTGCCACAGGCAACAGCACGGTTTTGACTTTTTTTATCAGCCGTCGATGTAGGGCAGGAGAGCCATTTCACGTGCGCGCTTGATAGCTTTCTGAAGCTCGCGCTGGTGCTTGGCGCAGGTGCCGGAAACACGGCGGGGAAGGATCTTTCCGCGCTCGCTGCTTATATACTTGCGCAGGCGGCTGGATTCCTTGTAATCGATGTAATCGATCTTGTCTTCGCAGAAGGCACAAACTTTTCTTCTTCTGCGGTTGGGGTTCTGGGGACGGGCAGCGCGGGGAGCGCGCTCCTTTTCGACCTGTTTATCCATATTAATTAACCATACCTTTCTTTATTGTCCGCTCGGCGGACCTTTCGTGGACCAAAAATTCGGGCGAGGCGCCCGGCCTTCACGCAGCCTCTTTTTTATCTTCCTCAGAAGGGAAGATCGTCGTCGCCTTTAATGACGTCGAAATTTTCTACGGCACCGGGAGTGGCGTACGCTTCGGGAGCATACTGACCGCCCGCGGCAGGGGCGGCGGCGGTACGCTGCTGATTCTCACTGCGTGAGTCAACAAACATAGCCTCGTCAACTACCACCTCGGTGGTGTAGCGCTTCTGTCCCTGCTGGTCGAGCCAGTTTCTGGTCTGGATCGAGCCTGTAATGCACAGGGAAGAGCCTTTTCTGAAATAACGGGATATGAACTCGGCAGTCTGCCTCCATGCAACACAGCTTATAAAGTCAGCCGTCTGCTGCGCCTGACCGTCTGCCGAATGCGACTGATAGCGGCGATTCACCGCAAGTGTGAAGGACACGACCGATATACCGCTCTGCGTCTGCTTGAGCTCGGGGTCGCCGGTAAGTCTTCCGCACAAAACAGCTTTGTTAAGGTTGAGGTTTGCCACGATTCATTTCTCCTTCGTATTTATACCTTGTCTCCGCTATGCGGAGCACCGCTTATTCGGCGGATTCTTCTTTTACGGCTTCCTCGGCGGGAGCGGCTTCCTCGGCAACTGCGGCTTCTTCGGTAGCGGCGTTGGCGGCTTCCTCGGCGGCAGCAGCGGCAGCGGCTGCTCTGTCGGCAGCGCGGCGGGCAACTCTCTCGGCAACAGCCTCATCGATCTTTATGACCATCGAGCGCATGACAGTCTCGTCGATGTTGAGAAGTCTTTCAAGCTCGGTCGGGAAATCCGAAGGAGCCTTGAAGGTAACGACGGTGTAATAGCCCTCGTTCTGATCGTTGATGGGGTACTCAAAGCGGCGCTTGCCCCACTCGGCAACGTCGATGATCTCACCGTTGGTATCGATGAGGTTTACGAATTTCTGCACTGTGGGTGCGGCTGCGTCAGCGCCTGCGCTGATGTCCGCAACGAACATGCATTCGTATGCGTTTGTTCTGATTTCTTTTTCCATATTATAACCTCCCTATGGACTTTACGTCCGTGCCGAAAGGGCACGGCAAGGAGACGGGGGCACGCCTGTCCCCGTATCAGTTAAATATTATACCACAGCTTTTTTTATGTGTCAAGCGTTTTTCGGAAAGAAAAACGCCCCGTCTTCAAAAAAGATAAAATTTGCGTCATGGGTTTACAAGTGAGCCGATAGGTGATATAATTATAAAAAGTACTGCGACCGGGAGACATGAATGAATATACAGGATCAGTTTGGATATACGGAGGATACCTCCGGCATATGGGAGCTTTCCGACGATGCGCTTGACGGCACCGCGGGGGAACGCCCTTTCGTTTTTATTGATTTTGACACGCCTCTTGACCGCCTTGAGAGCGTTATATCGCGCTATGTCGAGTCCGGCGCGGGCGGGCTGATACCTTATCTGCCTGCCGACAATTCGTCTGCCGATACCGACGGAAGCACAGCCGTTGCCGCGCGCCGCCGGTTTTACAGTGCGCTTTTGCCGCTTGCAAAGCGCGCGGGACTTTTGGTCGCTTTTACGCTTGATAAATATCTTGAACGCACATGGATAGATGCCGAGGATGCGCTTTACGAGAATGCAACGCGTGCGCGCGTGCTGACAGCGCATTCCTACCCCTGCTCCGACCGCGAGGAGGTCGCACTCACCATGCATGACGGTATCCATATGTCTGTGACCGCACTGCATGAGGAAAACGGTGATACGGTCGATCTGCGCGACCGCGTGAGCGGCGACGTGGTGACATGGCGTGCACCGTACGGAAACTGGACGGTGACAGAGTACAATTGCGTGCCGGATTATGAATCGCGCCGCGTGAATATACTGTCATACGATTCGTCGATCAAATACATCCGTGCGGTGTGGTCGCTGTTTGCGGATATTTTTGAGCCGTACATCGGGAATGTCCTCACCATGCTCTGTTACCGTCATCTTTGCTACGGCTCGCGCAACCGCCGCGACTGGGATGACGCCTTCAACGAAAAATTCCGTGAGCGCTACGGCTTTGACCCCGCGCCGTACTATCCTGCACTGTTTGATTTTGCGGGGAACGATACCAATCATTATAAGGCGTTGTTTTTCGATTGCCGTGCACATATGCTGCGCGAGGGCTTTCTGCGCGCCGCCTCGGATTTTGCCGAGGAGATAGGGCTCTCGCTGTTCGGAAATATATCCGAGCCGAAGCTCTCGCAGTGCTCTCCTATCACGGGCGACGCCATGCTCGACAACAGCGCTTCGCCGTGCGGCGTTTTTGAACGCGCGTATCTTTACGGTATGAATTCGGTAAAGGTCGCGGCGGGCGCCGCCTTCGGGATAGGGCATTACGATGTCGGCTGTGAGCTTTTCCGCGATTACGGCGGATTGCGGCGCGGCATATACCTTCGCGACGCCGAGCACGCGATCGCACGCGGCGCAAACCTTACCGCGATGCATCTGCCGCTGCCCTCGGAGAAGAACGAGGAGCCGATGGATATCCTCTGCGCCTTCGGCAGACGTATGCGGCGTGTGCTGAGAGGAGCGCGGCAGATAGCGGATATCGCGGTCATATACCCCATATACTCGCTCCATTCGACTGTCAATCTGTACGAGGCGGAGGTAGAGGAGGGTGAATACGAATACCCCGATACGCCGCCGAACGCCGACTATATGACGGTGATAAACAGCATATGTCTGTGCTCCGGGCATGACGTGATACTTCTGCATCCCGATGCTGTCGCCGGACGGGCGACGGTAGAGGGGGGACTTCTGCGCATGCCGGGGCAGAAGGAGGACGAGGCATTCCGCGCCGTAGTGCTGCCTGCAAGCGAGATGTGTTCGCTGGCATCCATGCGTGTCTTGCGTGATTATTACGATGCGGGCGGCAAGATAATCGCCACCGGTCAGCTCCCGCGCCGCGCATTTGAGTTTTCGCCCGGAAATACCGATGCCGACAGAGAGATGTGCGAGATCGTAGATCATATTTTCGGCGGGAAGGCGAGCGATCCTTCGTATATGACGGATTACTGCCACAACAGGAACGAAAATGGCGGGGAGGCGTTCTTCCTTTACTTTTCGCTTACGGCATCCGACGGCACCGCAATGGTTTCAAGCCGCGATATTGCCGATGCGCTTCATGATATCGGCATAAATTTCGACATTTATCTGCCCGATTTCCCACGCTATGAATCGACCGGAGCCATGAACAATTCCTACACCGAATTTGTAAGACTGGGGCTTAAGCGTCACCTGCCGGACGGCGGGATATACAGTCACCGTCACGCACGCCGCGAGGACGAGGATATATTCTTTTTTACCAACACGACCGATTTTGACGCAAGGACGACGGTATATCTGCGCGGTGCGCATGCGCCGCGACTGTACAGTCCGCTTACCGGAAAATATGCCGCATGCGAATTCCGTCATGTGCGTGTAGGCGGCGAGGTGTATACTGCGCTTGAGCTGGAGCTGCATACCGCAGGCTGCGCCGTGCTTTTATCAACCGACGAGGAGGCGCGCCGCGCGCTCATCGATGTCTCGTCGCTGCCCGATGAGACCGAAATGGCGACTCTCTGACGCGATATTCCTGCCCGTGCGCTTTATAATTTTCCGATCTTTGCCCGGGACTGCCGCGCTGTTGTGCGACAGTCCTTTTTTTCAAAAAAAACGGACCTCCCGGCTGTCATAGTTAATGGAAGGAGATCCGGCACGGTACCGACGTGAGCTTCTTTCCAAAACGAAAGCGAGGTAAATTGCCCGATGACAAACGATGAACTGACACGTCTTTTCCCCTTGGTGCGCACAGGGGATGAGCGCGCCTGCGAGCAGCTATGGAATGGGATGAATATTCCCGTTTATACGGTTGCCTTGCGTATACTTGACGATAAATATCTTGCCGAGGACGTCACGCAGGAGGTTTTTGTCAAGCTGTTCCGTGACCCGCCGGGAGGCGAGGTGCGCAATCCGCGTGCGTGGATATTCAGGATCACGCACAATGCCGCACTGAACTGCCTTGAGCGTCAGCGCGTGCGTGCTTCCGATGAACTTGACGAGAGCAAGGCTCCCGTGACCTCGGACGACTGCGACACAAGGCTTGACATCGCATCTGCACTGTCAAGGCTCGGGTGTACGGAACGCGAGATCGTCACTCTGCGCGCAGTTGCCGGTGCGAGCTTTCGCGAGATATCCGTGGCTGTCGGACTTCCGCTCGGAACGGTTTATTTCAAATACCGTCAGGCTATCGCCGCATTGCGCGATATGCTTTCCTGACGCACAAAGAGAGGAGAATTACAATGAAAAAGACAATATGCACGTTGCTTGCGCTGTTAATGACGCTTTCGGCGATGTGCTTTGCAGTATCGGCGGATGACGTTATGTCGGCGGGCAGTCTTCCCGTCGGTGAGATCGCAGGGGAGATAATGACCGGACGCGCGCCGCAGGACGTTCCTGCCGTTGATGACGTCACAAGAGCGAGTGATACGGAGGCGATAGGGAAGGGAGACACCTTTCTTGAGGTATACGCGGGATGGCGTGTTTTCGGGTATCCCGAAAACGTAGCCGGGGTGACGCGCGACCGCGTGACCGATTACGGCGGCGAGCTTGCAGTTTCGTTCACTCCCAATGAATACACGGTGCTTGTTACCGACGATTCGCCGGAGGCAATAGAAAAGATACGCACGTGGAAGAGCGACGGCAAGGGCGTCAAGGTGAATTTTGCAAAGACCGTGACCGGATACAGCGGAGCGGCGGTGACAATGAAATATTCATACGATGAGCTTGCCGTTGTTGCAAACAGCATTATCGGGGATATTCTGGACCGCAACGAAAAAATAAATGTCAACGGCAGTGAGCGCATAGCTGTGTTTGCACGGATAGAGGAGCTTTCAAACCGTGTCGTGCTCACGCTTTACAGCTATACTGACGAGGACGGCGGCGTTGTCGATGCGGCAACGACAAAGGCTGTGGCAAAATTCTACCGCGAGAAATATGCGCTCGACAGCGTTGTGATAAGGGAAATAAAAAGCATCATATCGACCGGAATCGCCGAGATCACCAGTCCCGTATGGGAGACCGGCAGGGCGCCGTCCGACTATCCGGTTCAGGACGACAAAAGACAGCCGGAGCTGTACCCCGTGAGAGGCGGTGATTCAAAGGATGCCTACGGCTTGCCGGGCAGCAAAAAAACGGATGTGAAGTTCCTTTATATTGCCGTCGCACTGCTTGCGGCATTCGTGATACCGGCAGTTGTGCTTTATGTGCGCCGTCGCAGGGCGGAGCTGCTTGCTGTTGCGGGAGGCGGAGCGCACACATCCGCTTCGGTCCGCTGTGAAAAAGAAATACTGCGGGAAATATCCTCGGTGTCCGAAAAGCCGGACGACGGACTCTATGACAGGATAATGAGAGACAAGAAGGACTGAGGCGTATCGGAAATAAAATATCGATCAATGGGCTGCCGCGCAAACGCGCGGCAGCCCATGAGTTTTTTACTTGTTTTTGTGAATGACGGTTCTTCCGTCGCTTATGAGTATCACCGTTCCGTCGGTGTCCGTGCGGTATACCGCAGCGCCGGACGCCGCAAGGCGGCGCAGCACGCCGAAATCGGGATGACCGTAGTCGTTGATCTCCGCACAGGATATCACCGCATATCCGGGGCTGAGGGCGCGTACCCAGTCATCGCATGTGGAGGTTGACGAGCCGTGGTGTCCGACTTTCAGTATGTCACAGCCGGGAAAATCCTGCCCGAATGTCGTAAGCACTGCGCGTTCGGATGCCTCGCCCGCATCACCGGTGTATATGGCGCTCGTTCCGCCGTAGGTTATCCGCACAACGGTCGAGGCATCGTTGCCGTCTGCTTTTTCCGGCACTGACGGAAGCACGGTCACGCATATCTCTCCGATGTCTATCGCAAGCCCGGCGTAAGCTGCTATCTGTTCAACGCCGTGCTCTTCCGCCGTGCCGCAAAGTCTTTGATAAAGCTGCGTGCCGTCATCTCCGGAGGGCATAAGCGCACGTACCACCTCAAAATTCTCCATTACCGCCGCGGCTCCGCCTATGTGATCCTCGTGCGGATGTGAAAAAACAGCAAGATCTATGCGATGCACTCCCGCCGCTTCAAGCATATTGCAAAGCCGCTCCTCCGACTCGCATGAGCCGGCGTCTATCAGAACGCACACGTCCCGCGTGACTATCGCGGCGGCATCTGCCTGCCCGACATCGAAGAAATAAAAATACGCCTGTCCTTCCGGAATACCGCCCATGACTTTGCCGTATATCCATGCGGCAAGTACGGAAAGCAGAAGCACCGCGGCGGCGATTGTTCCGACAGCCCTGCGGTGCTTCCGTATGCGCCCGGAAAGTCCGGCTGCTGTCCGGTCAGTCAAGACCTGCCTCGCAAAGCTCGATGCCGTTTACAGTGCTGCCGTCAAGGTGAATGATAAGCTCAACGCCGTCGCCGATGTCGTAGCGCATAGCCTCTCCGGCGGCTGTAAAATCACTGCCGTAAAGCGCTTTTATTTCATTTTCGGTCATGCCGACACGTCCGCCGTGCGGAGCCGTAATGTCGGTGCCGTGAATGTCGATGAGGTAGAGTATCTCTTTTCCGCCGTTCATATAAGTGTAAAGTGAGTAGGAATTGTAGACGTATATCTTGTCCTCGCCGTCATAGTGGCAGCTTTGCGCCTTCATAACGTCCACAGCCTCTCCGAGAGGGGAGAGCGTCCGGTCGTCTATCTCCATACCTATCCACGCCGACATGCCGTCAAGACGCACGGTAAGGTTGCCTCCGTTGTTCCCGGTCGGAGCCGAGGCGCCGGATGCTCCGCCGTCCCCGGTGGGTTTTCCGCATGCGGCGGCAAAAACGGTAAGTGTAAGTAATAACAGTGCGCTGAATGCTTTCTTTTTCATGTTTTTCTCCTTATCGGTAACGGGAGTCGAATACGGCGATCCCTTTAATACTGTCGGACGGAATGCCGATGTACGCCGAAAAGCCCCAAGTGGAGCTGTCTGCATCGAGCTGTGGGCACGCCTCAAAGTAAAACGTACCGTCGGACGCTTCAATGCGGAGGTATACCGCGCCGTAAAAATCGCCCGTGCTCCCGGTGATGTGCGTCAGCCCACGCACGACCTCTGTCTTTATATCCGCCGGGCGAATCTCCGTGGCTCCTTCCGGTGCGTTCCTTTTCGGCGCGGGGATAACCGGAGCCTCGTAAAGCAGGTTGCGCAGATTGCGCTCGGCTATTTCGATAACCACCGCATCGCGCGGCGCGGCGGTGAGAAGGTCCAGCCGGTAGGGCACGACGCGCGAAATGTAAGCCTCGGCAAAGTCGCCGGCCATAAGCGGGTAAAGCGCCACACCGAACGAATCGCGGAACAAAAGCAGACTGCCTTCTCCGCCGCCCTGAGTCTCGATGATAGGGTCGTCTGTCGATCTGAAGTTTCCCTTGTAGCTGAATCCGCGCACGGTATTGAAGTATGCCTGCGTGTCGGGACGGCGCCATGCGGGCATGAGCATAGCGGAAAGATCGCCGTCGTGATCTTCACGGAAGGTGTATCCGCCGGATATATAGTCTGTGTACCGACGTGAAAGCGCATCCGCTGTCATGCGGTAAGCCACGGCTGCACCGAGGCTGTTCCAGTGCGTGTCCTTCTTATGATACGTCTGCACACCGGCATCTCTGAGCGCGGCGGAAAGACTCAGATAGTAGCTTTTGCCCGCCATTGCCGCGTCAAGCGCGGTGAGGAACGAATCGCTTCCTTGCGTATAATTGAGCGGCATAAATTCCGGGTAGACCGTGTTTTTGTTTGGAGCGGCGATGAAAACGAAGCTGCCGCCGGTCGATATTACGTATTCGTTCACAAGCTCAAGCGTGCGGCGCAGCATTTCAAGCTCGCCGTCGCGCGGCGCGCTCCTGCCGGTGTAGTCGTCAAGCGTGTCTGCGTAAAACAGCCACCCCTCACGCCCGACTATCACCTTGTCCTTGACCGAGGTGTGTAAAAGCGTATCCACCGCGCCGGAATAGGCTGTTATCAGCCACTTGCCCGCGCTCATGCGGTCCGAAAGATATTCGTCGGCTTTCGCCGCAAAACCGTAGTCAAAGCGCCCATCTGCGTTAACGGGTGAGGGAGCCTTTCCGGTCCCGGTCCCGAAAAATGGAGAAAGCCAGACCGGTATTGCAAGCAATACGATAAATAAAGCCGTAAATGCGATATACAAAGTTTTTTTGTTCATTTTTCAAAAACGTGCGTACAGGAACGGAGTGTATGTGCTTGCCGCAAGAGCGGCGGCGGAAAGCACCGTAACGGGGATCACGGCAACATATGAGGCTGCGTTCATGACACTCAGAATGCGCTTGCCGCACCGTTTTCCCGAAAGTGCTTTTTTTATTATCGGTAGCACCGGCATGGCAAATACAGCCGCCGAAAGAAGCGTCACCTCAAAGCGCGGGTCGAAAAATTCAAGCGCTTCACGAGCGCCGGAAGCGGCTGGCGACAGCATTGCGGCAAGGTATCTTCCCGCCGCGCCGAGCGATGGCGAGCGGAATATAACAAACCCCGCCGTTATCGCAAGCGCGGTGTATATGCGGATAAGAGGCCGCAGGCGCGGGCTGTCGGCGCGTATCGCGCCGATGTGCTCAAGCATTACAAAAACGCCGTTGAGAAGTCCCCATACGATGAAGGTGGCGGCGCTTCCGTGCCATATGCCGGTGAGCAAAAATACTATCATTATATTGCGGCAGGTGACGGCGCGTGAACAACGGCTGCCGCCGAGGGGAATATAAACATAGTCGGTAAACCATGCGGAAAGCGATATGTGCCAGCGACGCCAGAAATCGCGATCCCGCATGCCGCATACGGGTAGCGGAAGTTCTCGGGCAGATCATAGCCGAGCATTGCGGCAAGCCCCAGCGCCATATCCGTATAGCCGGAAAAATCAAAATAAAGCTGAAGAAGATATGAAACGGCGCCGAGCCACGCGGGCAGGCACAGAGTGTAAAGCCCGGCGTCGGAGAATATGCGGTCAGCGGCTATCGCCAGTATGTCGGCGATGAACAGCTTTTTGAAAAGCCCGAGCACAAACCGGCGTATCCCGCGGCAGGTGCGCGCGGCGCTCACCTGCGCCGTGCGGTCAGCGGCGGCAAAATCGCTGTATTTGGCTATCGGGCCCTGCACGAGCTTGGGAAAGAAGATGATGTAAAGCAAGACCTTCGCCGCATTCCGTTCCGTAAGTTCCGGATCGCGGCAGGTGTCGATAATGTATGAAAGTGCAGAGAATGTAAAAAACGATATTCCGAGCGGCATACCGAAGGATGAATATTTGAATACCGCAAGAACGGCAAGCAACACGACAGATGCCGTTGCCGCAACTGCCTTTCTCGCACGCGGAATGCTTGCGCCGAGAATTCCGCAAAGCCACGCCACAAACGCGGCGGCGACAGGTACGAGCGTGCGCGGTCCCTCGCTCCATGCGTAAAAAACAAGGCTTGCGGCAATTATCAGCCACCGACGCAATGCCTGCTGCTTCCCCGGAAGCAGCAGGTACGCCGCAAGAAAGGGCGGCAGAAGCATAAAGAGAAATGATACCGAGCTGAATGTCATTGATTGTCCTTTCAGTCGGGACGGTACCCGTATGACAGAAGTGTGTCGAGCGTCATTTTGTTTGTCTGTCCGGCGTAAAGACTGTAAACCGGGTCGGAATAGTAGACCTCGCCGGACGGATCGTATATTTTGAGCCAGTAGTGCGAGTAGCCCAACGGATCGTAGCCATGGACGATCTCGGTGGTGTAGCCGAGACGCTCAAACAGGCAGTAGGCAAGCGACGAAAAATGGTAGCACGATCCGGTGCCGCTGTTAAGCGCCTCAACGGAAAGCTCACGGCGCATTCCGGCGGAAAAGCCGGGAACATCCATGAACTTATAGGTTATCGAACCGCGCACGGCTCGCCATATGCGGTGATAATCCCCGCCTGCGGTATATTCGTCGAGCAGGTGGTCAAGATATGCGTCAAGATTAGTAAGCGATGCGGGCGCCGTGGACGCGACGCCGTCCGCATCAAAGCGGTATATATCCCATTCGGTATCACGCAGCATAACGCCGTCCCCGCCGAGATAATAGCGCTGTCCGTCGCGCTCCTGCCAGCCGGTGAGCATAAAGCCGCGCTCGTCGTAAAGGTAGCGCCTGCCGTCGCGGTCGAAAAAGCCGCGTATAAGCCCGTCATCACCGGAAAAATAATATGACGTGCCGTCAATAACGACCTCGCCGTCCGCACGGCGGTTGTCAGAATAGTAGAATGTCCTGCCTCCGTATGTGACCCAGCCCTCGGCAAGCTCGCCGGAGTCAAGGAAGAACCATTCCTTGCCGTCCACCGTGTATTTGCCGGATGCCATACCGTCGGTGGGATCAAAATAATATTTTTTACCCTCAATGATCTGCCAGCCGCTCAGAAGCTCGCCGTCGCGAAGGTAAAAGGTTTTGCCGTCGGTGCGTGTGAAGCCGTCGCCCGAAAGTTCCCCGGAGGAGCTGAACAGCATCTCTGTGCCGTCAACGGTGCGCCAGCCGGTGTACATCCCGTCGTCCGCCGAGAAATAATACAGCTTGCCGCCTACTGTCTGCCAGCCGAGGAGGGCTGCGCCGCTTTCAAACAGGTACGTGTGTCCGTCAACCGTGTAAAAGCCGTCGGGGGCGGCGGTGTATGCGGGTGTGAAATAGAACAGACTGCCCTCTGCCGTCTGCCATCCGGCGACAAGAATGCCGTCTTCGGCTGCATAGAGAGTGTCACTGCCGTTTCTTATCAGCCCGGTCAGACGCTTGCCGTCCGAAGCAAAGAACATATCTCCGCACGGCGTTGTGCATATGCCGGTCTGCATTATGTATTTTGTGAAGAAATATATATTTCCGTTGATCTCGCAAAGACCGTTTGCCGCACCGTTTTCGGAATAGTATCCGGTCCCCGCGGATGAGGTGTAAAACCCGCATACGGGAAAGCCTTCGCTGTCGAAAAGGAATTCCGCACCGTCCACCGTGGCTTCTCCGCTCACCGGAACACCGTCGTACCCGCGGTATCTGCGTCTGCCGTCGGGCAGTGTCTCCCAGCCGGTGAGGAGTCTGCCGCTCGTAGGATCGAAGTAATAAGTGTGCCCGTCTATCTCGGTGCTGCCTGTACATACGGCGCCGTCGGAGCCGGAATAATAAAGTCCGCCCCGGTAGGATATCCATCCGTAAAGCAGATACGAATCATCGTCAAAGCAGTACAGTCTGCCGCCGTCGCGGTGCATCCCGCGCACAAATGTGAGTCTGCGCGTGTCGAAAAAACGCGTGCCGGACGCGCTTTTTCGCCATCCCGTGCGCAGGAAAAAAGCCGCCGCCGCAAGGACCGCCGCCAGTGCCGCGATGATTATCAGGATTTTTTTCGTCCGCCGTCCGCCTGTATTTTTCAACATGATAAATCCTTTTTCTTATAGTATAGGTATTATACTATAAAATCGCGCACAGTGTCAAGTACCGTGCCGAAAAATAGCGATCCGTATAATATGATCGCGAAAAAATCAATATGGGTACACTGCGCACTGCCGCGCTTGACTGAAACGGCGGATTGTGATATAATAATATGGTTAAACCGTGAAAATGAAAGGAAGACCGTCGGATATGGCTGAAAAAGCAAAAAGCACAGCGGGTAAAAAGACCGAACAGTATAACGATCAGAGTATAGTAATGCTAAAGGGGGCAGACCGCGTGCGTTTGCGCCCGAGCGTCATTTTCGGTTCTGACGGACTTGACGGCTGCGAGCATGCCTTTTTTGAGATACTTTCGAACGCCGTTGACGAGGCGAGGGAGGGCTATGGCAGCGAGATAAAGGTCACGGTCTTCGAGGATCACTCCATCGAGGTGGACGACCACGGCAGAGGCATCCCGATGGACTATAACGAGAAAGAGGGAAGATATAACTGGGATCTTATCTTCTGTGAGCCTTATGCAGGCGGTAAAATGAACAACAACGCCGAGTCGGCGTCGTATGAATATTCGCTGGGACTCAACGGTCTCGGTGCATTTGCCACACAGTGCGCTTCGAAATACATGGAGGTCGATTCCTTCGACGGGAAGTATGTAAGATTCATGAGCTTCCGTCTCGGCAGTCCGGTGGGCGAGCTTGGCGTGCGCGAGCTTGCCAAAAACGAGCGTCGTACAGGCACCGTCATACGCTGGCTGCCCGACCGTGATGTTTTTACAGACGTAAACATACCGCGTGAATTCTTTGTTGACGTTCTGCGCCGTCAGGCTGTCGTCAATGCGGGCGTTAAGTTTACATTTCTTTTTGAGCAGAACGGTGAATTTACCGAGGAGGTCTTTTATAACGAGAACGGTATCAGCGATTACGTTGCGGAGACTGCCGGAGGTGCGGCGCTGACTCAGCCCGTGCTCTGGCATCTGGAAACTCAGGGGCGCGACCGCGAGGACAAGCCGATATACAAATTCAAGGCGGATATAGCCTTTTGCTTCTCGCAGACGGTCACGATGCTTGAATATTACCACAACGCGAGCTTTCTTGAATACGGCGGCTCGCCCGACCGTGCCGTGCGCGTTGCCTTTGTTTACGCGGTCGATAAATTCCTCAAATCATCGGGAAAATACAATAAAAACGAGTCAAAGGTCACGTTTGCCGATATAGCGGATTGCCTTGTGCTGGTGATAAGCAGTAATTCGACCATAACGTCATACGAGAACCAGACAAAAAAAGCAATAAACAACGCGTTTATATATGAGGCGCTGACCGACTACATCAAGAAAAATCTTGAGATATATTTCACCGAGAATCCTACCGAAGCAGACAAGATAGCGTCTCAGGTGCTTGTGAACAAGCGCTCGCGCGAGAATGCGGAGCGCACGCGTCTTGATATAAAAAAGAAGCTCACAGGCTCGCTCGACGTTGCCAACCGCGTTGAAAAATTCGTAAACTGCCGCTCCAAGGACCCCGCCGTGCGCGAGCTTTTCATAGTGGAGGGCGACTCGGCTCTCACAGTGTGCAAGCTCTCACGCGCTCCGGAGTATCAGGCGCTGATACCCGTGCGCGGAAAAACGCTCAACTGCCTTAAATCGACCTACGACAAGATATTCAAAAACGATATAATTGTCGATCTTCTCAAGGTCATAGGCTGCGGCGCCGAGATCGGTACAAAGGAAAAGGGAAAGAACAGCGAGGTCTCGGCATTCAGCCTTGAGTCGCTCAGATGGTCCAAGATAATAATATGCACCGATGCCGACGAGGACGGCTTTCAGATAAGAACACTGCTCCTTACACTGTTCTACCGTCTGCTGCCGACACTGCTGAAGGAGCAAAAGGTGTTTATCGCAGAGACGCCGCTCTTTGAAATAACGACCAAGGATCAGACGCTTTTTGCGTATGACGAATTTGAAAAGGCGGCGATACTCAAAAAGCTCGGCAATCAGAAGTACACGCTCCAGCGTTCCAAGGGTCTGGGCGAGAATGCCGCGGACATGATGTGGGAAACGACTATGAATCCCGCAACGCGACGCCTGATAGCCGTTACCCCGACCGATGCGGCGGCTACCGAGCGTATATTTGATACGCTGCTCGGCGATAACCTCCCCGCGCGTAAGCAGTTTATCGTCGAAAACGGCGAAAAATATATGAAGGACGCGGATATATAAGGCTCACCGATGGCAGAACAAAAGCCGGATTGGTACTGGGAAAAAGGACTGCACGATGCCGACATAAAAAGCGTTTCACTTTGCAGTCTTGACTATGATGTCAGGCAGGCGGCCCCGATACGCAATTACCTTCTTGTTGAGTTGAATCCGCGCAATGCAATGTTCGACACGGGCGTTTATGCTATCAGATTCTACAATGCTGCGGTGACAGCCGGCAGCACCGATGTTGTGCCGGGACATGGTGGATCGACGATGAGCTGTCGTACGACGGAAAGAAATATACGCTGACGGTCCGTGTCGGAAGCAGAAAGAAAAACGGATTTTTCACGGTGAAATTTGAATATGCCGCCGTGAGCAGAAGCAGATAACGATATAATAAAAGTAATGAAAAGGTGGCGTTGAAAAACTCAATTTGAGTTTTTCAACGCCACCTTTTGGGGCGATCGGTGGCACTGTTGCCACCGTATTTTATCTTCCCGCGCGGACAAGTCTGCCAATGCCTTCGCGCAGTGCGTCGGCGAGGCGGTCGATGTCGTCAGTGGTATTCTGCGAGCCGAAGCTCACACGGAGCGTGCGGTCGGCATCGGTCGGAGACAGTCCAAAGGCAAGCAGTGTGCCGCTCGGTCCGTGTGCGTGCGATGAGCACGCCGAGCCTGCGGAGACGCAAATGCCCTTGTCCGAGAGAAAATGCAACATCGTTTCACTGCGTATCCCCGGCAGGGTAAGGCTCACTATGTGCCCGGCGGCATTTTGCGGTAGGTTGAGCCGCACGCCGGCATCCGGAAGCACGTCCAGCGCATGGCGGTAAAGCTCATCCATATGAGTTACGTCGCGCGCGGCGTTTTCGCGCGCCTCGGCGCACGCGCGGGCAAAGCCTGCTATGCCGATAAGATTTTCCGTTCCTGAGCGCAAGCCTTCCTCCTGACCGCCGCCGTAAATTACGGGAGCAAGGCGCTTTGCGCGTATCATCCCGGGCGCGACGCAGAGTGCGCCGACGCCCTTCGGTCCGTGTATTTTATGTGCGCTGACGCTCACAAGGTCGGCATCAAGACTTACCGGTGTGAATTTTACCCGCATAAAGCCCTGTACCGCGTCGCAGTGCGTGACAATTTCGGGGTTATTTTTGTGTGCCATGCGGAAAGCACGCTCCACATCGTACCGTGCGCCGGTCTCGTTGTTTACAAGCATGAGCGACAGGATCAGCGCGCCGCGGTCAAGCTCTTCTTCAAGCGCCTCCATGTCGAGCGCGCCGCCGCGTGTGGGAATCTTCACTACCTCAAAACCCTCGGCGGTAAGCGATGCGGCGGTGTTGGCGACAGACGGATGCTCCGAGTCGGTGGTGATGATCCGGTTGGATATCCGCCGCTTTTTTGCCAGTGCCGTGCCGCGCAGGGCGAGATTGTTCGCCTCCGAGCCGGAGGCGGTGAATATGATATGATAGTCATCCGAACGGCGCAGTCCGAAGGCGGCGGCGATCTCGGCGCGGCATGTGCGGAGCAGCGCCGCGCTCTCAAGTCCCGCCGCGTGTACCGATGAAGGATTTCCGTAACAGCGCGCTGCGTCCGTCATTGCGACGATAACGCCCTCTGACGGTGCGGTGGTGGCGCTGTTGTCAAGATATATCATGCTGTCGTTTGTATTCATTATTTGAATCTGATCTTTGAAACTATGTTGTCAACATCCGCCGTGTGCAGGTCAAAGCCCTCGGGGGTCGATGTATAGGTGAAAACGTAAAAGAGGTTTTTGTATATCACAACGATCTGACGGTATTTGTATTCCGTTTCGCCGATCTTTGCGGTGTATTCAAAACATTTTCCGTTGCGCTCGCCTATAACGGCGTCGGTCACCTCACCTACCGGAGTATAGCTGTCAAAAAGCGCCGCAAGCTCCGCCTGGCACTTTTTTACGTAATCGTCAACGGTGGTGACATCCTCCGATACCATGCAGGTCATGCTGACATTGGAGCGGTCCTTATCCGAATAGTAAGCGGACGCGGCACCTGATGAGGTGTTTGTGACCCATGTCATCGGAACGAAAAGATAAAATGCTTCGGCGTCCGACGAAACTATCTTCATGCCGCTCGGCACTTCTGTCGCCGAGGTTTTACAGCCCGCGAGAAGCACCACGGTCATGAGTGTGATGATTGCAAGAACTGCTGCTGTTATTTTCTTCATTGATCTTTCTTCCTTGTTGTGGATTATTTTTTGCATTTCCCGACGGCTGCCGCCGCTTTTAGAATGCCGTATTTTCCGCTTTCATATGTCAGTCCGCCCTGGAGATATACCGTGTACGGATCGCGCAGGGGACCGTCGCAGGAAAGCTCTATCGACGAGCCTTGAACAAATGCGCCCGCAGCCATTATTACCTCGTCGGAGTAGCCGGGCATTGCCCACGGTACCGGCTCAACGTAGGCGTCTACCGGCGATCCTGACTGTATACCGCGGCAGAAGGCGCAAAGCGCCTCGGGCGAATGTGTCACCACGGTCTGGATTATATCGGACCGGCGCTCATCCCACGCGGGAGAAGTCTCGTATCCGAGCTTTTCAAAAATGTATGCCGCGAGATGCATGGTCTTGAGCGCTCCCGCAACAGTGTGCGGGGCGTAAAAGAAGCCGCGGAAGAGATTTTTGTTCTGTCCCATAGTGCAGCCGACCTCAGCTCCGGTGCCGACCGTTGTAAGGCGATACGAGGCAAGTTCAACGGCGCGTGAGGTACCCGCTATGTAACCGCCGGTCTCAGCCATGCCTCCGCCGGGATTTTTAATGAGCGAGCCTATCAGCATATCGGCGCGCGGCTCTGCCGCGGTCGTGAATTCGCCGTAGCAGTTGTCAACAACTACCCATACATCCGGGTGAGCGGCTTTTACGGCATCGTAAAGAGCGCTTATCTCATCCGGCGTCAGTGTGCGGCGGTTGAGATAGCCCTTGGAGCGCTGAATGAACACGACCTTTACTGTATGGTCGACGTCGAGTCGGGCAAGAATACCGTCTTTATCGAGTCTGCCGTCCGCAGTCAGCTCATGCTGTGCGTATCCGACGCCGAAATCGGCAAGAGAGCCGTTGCCCGGCGTTCCGGAAATGCCTATGACCTCCTCAAGCGTGTCATAGGGCTTTCCCGCGACCGAAAAAAGCGTGTCGCCGGGGCGCAGGAGGGCAAAAAGCCCGGTGGAGAGGGCGTGCGTGCCGTTTACAAAGTTGATGCGTACAAGAGCCGCCTCGGTGCCGAAGACCTCGGCATACACACGGTCAAGCACCTCTCTGCCTTTGTCGTCGTAGCCGTAGCCGGAGGTTCCCGCAAAGCAGCCGTCGCTGACTTTGTTGTTTTCAAATGCCGCAAGCACGTCTGCGGTGCGGCGGTAGGAGTTTTCGTCTATTTCCGCAAATATGGGAGCCAGAGCATGCTCGGCTTCTGCGGCGAGAGCTTTGAGTTCAATGCTTTTCATCTTTAAATACCGTTGTCCGTTGTTTTTTTATTGTCCAAGACTATGCGTGACCAGAATCCGCATAGCCGCGCTGTATCCTTGCTTGATATGAGTGTCACTTTGCCGTGCTTGTCCGCAGGCGCGCACATACCGACCTCGGAAAGCCGCCTTTGCACCTGCCTCGCCGTGCCTGCGGCGCCGTCAAAGATCGGAATATCGCTTCCCACAGCGTGTGCGATCTTATCCTTTATCAGCGGGTAATGTGTGCATCCGAGCACCACCGCGTCGAATTTACCGCGGTAAGGGGCGATGAGCGCGTCAAGAAAGCTGTCGAACACGTCGCTTGATGGCTCATTCTCCTCTATCATCGTTGCCAGCCCCGGGCATGGGACCGCTATCACCCCGGCGCCGCCGCACCGTGTGTTCACAAGTGCGGAAAAGCGTTTTTCGGCTACCGTTACCGGTGTGGCGAGAGCAAGTATCCGCCTATATCCCGCATCGGCGGCGAGCTTCAGCGCCGGTTCCGTGCCTATTACAGGTATATCCGGATAGGCGGCGCGTAGCGCGTCTACCGCCGCCGCCGTTGCCGTGTTGCAGGCAACGGTCAGGGCTTTCACGCCCATCTTGGTAAGTTGACCGGCAACGCCGAGCGCTATCTCGCGCACCTCGCCGTGCGTGTGTGCTCCGTAGGGGGCGTTCGCCTCATCTCCGAAGTAGATCATATCCTCGTTCGGCATCAGCCGCGTCATTTCGCGAAGGACGGTCAGCCCGCCCACGCCGGAGTCGAATACGCCTATCGGGGAGCTTGCGTTTATATTGTTTTTCATGGCTTATACGAGCTTTTTAACATATTCGCGGAAGGCATCTCCGCGCTCCTCAAAATTGCGGAATCGGTCAAAGCTCGTGCAGGAGGGCGAAAGCACAACAGCCGAGCCGGGGCGGGCAAGCTCGCGCGCACGGTCGATCGCGGCAAAAAAGTCGTCCTCATAAGCAATGGGGAGACTGTCGGAGCCGCGCCGCGCTGCCTCGGCTTCAAGTGCGCGGCGGATCACCGGCATCGCCTCGCCGGACACCACCACGCCGCCCGCACGGTCGTAAAGCGCACGTGCAAGACTGTCAAACGGCACGTGCTTGTCGCGTCCGCAAAGGATAAAGACCGGGCGGCAGTCAAACACCGAAAGCGCCGCCTCGGTGCGCGTTGGGGTCGAGTCTATCGAGCTGTTGTAATATTTTACTCCGTCAAGCTCGCGCACGAATTCGATGCGGTGGGGAACACCGCCGAAGGTGCGTGCGACCTCTGCAAGATCATCGCGCGCGATAAGCCCGCGTGTGAGGGCGGCGGCGGTCATGTAATTTTCAACGTTGTGCAGTCCGGGCAGCTTTATATCCGTGCGGAGAAGAAGCTCCTCCTCACTGTGTCCGTCCGAAAATACTATCGAGTTCCCGCGCAGAAATATGGCGTTCGCGCGTCCGCGACGGTTGGCGGGAACTGTCTCATCGTATGACGCGGTGTGTGCCGAGAAAAATGTTACCGCGCCTCGGCGCTCGGGATATGCATCGGCTGCCGCAGCTGCGTCCGCGCTTTTGGCGTTGAGAACAACAAGCTCTGTGTCATTACCCATCACATTGTATTTTGCGCGGATATACTCGTCCATTCCGGTATGCCAATTGAGATGGTTGGGGGTGATGTTGGTTATTGCCGCGCGGCTCGCCATGCCGCGCATGGTCATAAGCTGAAAGCTGGAAAGCTCAAGCACGGCATAGTCGCTGGGCTTCATTTCGTCTACGCGGTCGAGCAGAGGAGTTCCAATGTTTCCGCCGACATAAACATGTCCTCCGTTGCGCTTTGCCGCCGATGAGAGCAGTAGATATGTCAGCGTCGTCGTTGTGGTTTTGCCGTCGCTGCCGGTCACGGCGATCACCGTAGCGGGAGTCGCATCGCAGAACCATTCCATCTCCGATGTGAGAAAGGCGCCGCGCCGCACGGCTTCTGGGATATCTCCGGCGTCGGGGCGTATACCGGGCGAGCGGAAGATAACGGCGTTTTCAATGCCTTCGCGGCAAAGTCCGCGCGTAGGGTCGGCACCGCATATCAGCTCTGCGCCGGAAGCCGCAAGCTCTGCGGCTGCGGGACCGAGCGCGGCCGGCTCCTTTGAGTCTCTTATTTCAAGTCTTGCGCCGCGCGCGGCAAGCATGCGCGCAAGCGGCAGATTGGATACGCCCAGTCCGAGGATGACGGCGCGTCCGCGCCCGTTACCGAACAGGCGGCTCTCTGTTTCATCTGAAATACTGTGTTTTATCATTTCA